>CAJXZM010000086.1 GCA_913063125.1 uncultured Gammaproteobacteria bacterium
CCTGGGGTAATGCTCACTATAAAAATTAGAAGGATTGCACTCATGGTAAAGCCGAATGCTAAGTTGGCCTTGCTTCCATTAGCGATTTGTATTGCAAGTGCGCCAGCGCTTGCGGTGACCAATGTCGAATTGGAACAGCGATTGCTAGAGCAAGAGAAAAAAATAAAAAAATGGAGCGTCGAGTTAAAAGTACTCGAAACGCTGTAAAACAAAACCGAAGCCGACTATCAGATATGTCCAGTCGACTGAAGATTAATGGGTTCTTTTCTTCAGGTGTTACTTTATTAGATAACGAAGATTTTGAGTTTAGTCAGCTAGATATCGATGAGGATTACAGTACGTCATCGGTGACTAAACTGGGTATTCAGATGACGTTTCAAGTGTCTGATGATATCAACGTAACGGGTCAGTTAGTGGCTAAAGGTGTTGATAACTATGATGTAGAAGCTGAGTGGGCATACCTTAGTTGGGATATGACTGAGAATTTCACAGCTCGAATAGGTCGTCAACGAACACCTTACTATCTGCTTTCTGAGTATTTGGATGTAGGTTATGCCTACCCTTGGACTCGTCCGCCAATTGAAATGTATAGCTTGCCGTTAAATAATACGGATGGTTTGGCATTCTTGTATGATTTCAACGTGGCTGATTGGAACTTTGGGACACATGTGTATGTTGGTGAGGCCTTCGGTGATGTTGAATCGCTAGGCGGGAGCTTCCGTTTGCAAAACCGAGGTATCACATTTACTGCAGAGACAGGGTCATGGACTTTGAGGCTTGGTTATAGTAACTCGGAAGTCAAAGTGGCAAGTATTGTATCAGGAGGTTCTGGTGAAGAGCTTCTTCAAGGGATTAATGGGATTGATGGGGTTGGCGGTCTAAAAGCATCTATAGATACAATTAATGCAAACGCAGCGCTGCTTGGTTTGGACCCGATTGCTTCGATCGATAAACTGCCGCTTGATGGTATTCAAACGGATTATATGTCCGCTGCTTTTACTTATGATAATGGAAGTCTACTTGTTATCGGTGAATTGTCGAATTTGGCGGTTGAGGATTTTATTCAACCAGCGGGGGATGGCGGGTATTTGATGGTTGGTTATCGATTCGGTAAGTGGATGCCACATATAACGTATTCTCGTTTTTATACTGATTCAGATAATGATAAGCAGGTTCAGGATTATATTGATGCCGCAGTTGCCGCTCCTGGCGCTCTTGGTGCTGTAACCAGGGTTGGCGCATTAGCTCAGGGAGTGCCTCCTGCGCAAGCGGAAGCATTAGCTAGTGCAGCTATAGGCAATGCGGTTAGTGGAGCAGAAGACTTGGCTAATGGCTTAGCGCCATTAATTCAGGAACAGGCTTCTATTACATTAGGTGTTGTCTACGACATAAATTCACGTGTTAAAGCCAAGTTTGATGTAACTAAGTACGACAGTTTTGGTGAGTATAATAATTATACTATTGACCCTGTTAGCGGTGCTGTTTCATCCACTGATCTGGACGGTTATGGTCGTTTTGGTTTAACTGATGATGGTAAGGCTAGTACTGCCAATCTTGATTCAAGTACCACCATCTACACCTTCGCTATAGACGCAGTATTCTAAGGGGACGATATCACATGAAAATAATAAAACGGTTGATATCATCCGCTGTGGCTGCGTGTTTCCTTGCGGGAGCAACAGCATCGGTTGCTGATATAGCAATTATCGTAAATCCAGAGTCTGGTCTTAATGAGGCAGATGCCAAGCAAATTGCGTCCGCTTTTTTAGGCAAGCGTGGCAGTATTGCGGGTGTTTCAGTAACACCGGTAGACCAAGAAGAAGGCCAAGCATCTCGTGATGAGTTTTACACAAAAGTAGTGAATAAAAACGCATCACAATTAAATGCATACTGGTCTCGACTAATCTTTACCGGAAAAGGCATGCCACCTGATCAAGTGTCTGCAGATGCAGAAGTGGTTGAAGTGGTTGCTGATGAGCTAGAAATGATCGGCTATGTTAGCCCTGGTGCTGTCGATGACAGTGTTAAGGTTATATTGGTTGTTCAGTAAGAGTGTTAAGAAAGTACAGTTGATCGTCATAGATGGTCAGTTGTACTTTCTTGTTACACACTTCTTAATGGCGGCTTTCCTTTGTTGACTTGTGATGCCAATATATCTTTGTGATTGCCTTTTACCGGAAATACACAATCTTCCAACCACTCAGTGAACGGACCAATACCCAGCGGCGGGGTCAGTAAATATCCCTGAATAATGTCACAGCCCATCTCCGTTAATGCTTCCATAATCTCTTCCGTTTCCACCCCCTCAGCGACAACACGCATATTCATATTGTGGCTAATATCCAGTGTAGAACGAACAATCATCGTGTCATCGGTATTGTTCTGCATGTCGGTAATAAATGAACGATCTATTTTAAGTTCATTCATCGGTAACTTCTTCAAGTGCGACAAACTAGAATAACCTGTACCAAAATCATCAATAGATGTCGCTAAACCAATCTCATTCCAGCGCACTAAAATATCGTGGGCTAATTCGGGGTTCATAACCATCGCAGTCTCAGTGATTTCTAAGGTGACATATTCCGGAGCAATGTTATGGCGAGCTAGCTGGGCCACAATAAAATCCGTAAGATCAGGTTCTTCCAAGTTATGAGCGGACAAATTGATTGAAACACCCAATAAATAGTGTTTCTTGTGTAATTGTTTTAATAGCGAGAGTGAATTTCGAATAACCCAACGAGTTAGCGGCTTAATAGCGCCCGAACTTTCCGCTAAAGGAACAAACTCATCAGGAGGTATAAACCCATACTGCTTATGATTCCATCGTAATAATGCCTCAGCACTAATGATTTCCGTTTTACGAGTATCAAGCTGGGGGTGCATGTAAAGCTCAAGCTCGTCACCCTCAATCGCTTTGCACAGATCCCCCATTAGCGATAAGCGACGTTGGCTGTACGGATTTACATCTTCGTTGTAAATACTACATAGCTGTCCACGGGTTTGAGACTCTTCAACTGCCACAAATGCATTGCGTAATAGTGTCTCTGAATCCTTGCCATGATCAGGTGCAAAACATAAACCGCAAGAAGTACTGATATCCAGTGAAATGCTCTCGAATTGGAATTGCTGTGGTAACTGATTAAGCATACCGATGACCGTAGCCGCACCCGCACTGTTTTTGGGGTGTCGTAGCAAAAACACAAGATTAACGCCTTGAATAGCAGCAAGGTATTCTCCTTTATCCTCATTAAAAGGAATGCTGAGACGTTTAGGCAGCTTCCTAAGCAAATTATTGAGGGCTTGTGCGGTAGTTTTGGCCACCATATCCCCGACATAATGGCCCAGCGTATGATTGATTTCTCGCAACCGTTTTATTTTTATAAGTACGACATAAAGATGCTTAAGTGACCCTTGTTGATGTTGACGCGCAAGCTCTGCATCAATTATCTCGATGAGTTTATCTCGATTGGGGAGGCCGGTTATCTTGTCGTGGTAGGCTCGATAGGTTAACGCTGTCTCTGCTTCTTTAAGCGCAGTTATCGCCTTCTCTTGTTTCTGGATAGCAATACGTTTTTCTTCTTGATGCTGCTGTATGCGATCTCCAATAGCAATGGTAATAATTAAGATTTCTGCGACAGTACCAAGTTGTGCCGCGTGTAGTGTAAAAACATTAGGGGGCAGAAACCCTCTCAAAGTGAGAATATAAATCAATGTACATACTAATAATGAGCCCCAGCCCAGTAAAAAAAAACGAGCAGTTTTCCTGCCGGAATTCCAGGTAATAACACTGGCGAGAATCATCACAAAGGTGAGTACCGCTAAGGATATATCAGTGAAGGTGATGATGATCTGATAAGGTAAAATCATGGCTCCTATGGAAATCATGATGCCAATAGGGAGCATAGTGATTAAGGCTTTGTCAGTTTTTGGGGCAAGCTCTCCGGTGTTAAGAAATGGTCGTGCAAATAAAACCCCAAAAACTACCGCAATACCGATAAAAAATAGGTGTGATACCTGGCTCCATTGACTAGAGCTCCCCCAGAGATAATACGCCCCGTGAGTTGATATGCCTGCCTGAGTTAGTGCTATCGCAATAACGTAACCAATGTAATAAAGATAAAGCTTTTCTTTTAGAGAAAAATAAATTAATAAGTTAAAAATTGCGGCCACTAAAAATATGCCATAAAAAATCCCCCAGACAAACTCACTGTTCTTAACTGAGGAGTAGAACTGTTGGGGTTTCATTAGTTCTAGGGCTAAAGATTGCTGAGCTCGGCTTTTTATAGCAAGGGTAATGGTATAACGTTTGTTGGCTTTTAACGTAACAGGGAATGCCATCATTCGGGATTGAGCATCGCTGCCAGGGGTATCTAAACGATCGCTTTGTTGAAAGTGTGAAGGGCTTTCCCACTCTGTAGCCACGTATAAATCAACATTATCGAATTGAGGGTATTGGCGACCTAGGACAATGTGTAAGTGTTGGAGGGCTGCTTGGCCTTCCGTGTCTAGCGTTTGCTGTATCCAGTACGTATGTTCAGTGTTGTTTAGGTGTAGATATTGCTGTGATGTCTGTCTTAATGTTGCTTTGTTTGAGTGAAATCGGCCTTGCGCCTCCGGAAACGAAAGAGACTTTGGGGTGCTAAACCAGTGGGCGTCAACAAGCAATGACTGACGGTCGGGCGTGATGGATTGAGGTGCTAGAACAGTGTCGGCACTGTAGGCGTTTACCAGTAAGGTGCTTAATAGCAAGCAGCCTAGCAGCAGCGCTTGAGGTAAGCGGTGAGCTACCGTGTTGCGGGTGGACAAGGGTGAGGCATTTCTACGAGTGTTTTCTGACATATTAAGGAAGTGTAGTGTAAAAAACCAGCATTCCTAATGATGTCTACCCATTAATGGTAATCGACACATAGAGTTCTTGATGGCATAAATTTCATTACTATTTTGCATAATAGTTTTTATAATAGACTGGATATTGACGAATTAGGAGGATATTAGATGTATACCGTTTTAAAACATGCACATATGTTGTTTGCTGCTACGAGTGGTGTCTTGTTTATATTGCGAGGCGTTTGGATGATGATGGACTCAGTGCAACTGCAAAAACGTTGGGTTAAGATATTACCCCATATAAACGATACGTTATTACTGGGTTGTGCGGTCGCGTTGACAGTGATGTTGCACCAATATCCTTTTGTGGATCATTGGCTTACCGCTAAATTAATTGCGTTGGTGTTATATGTCGTTGTGGGAACTGTTGCGATAAAACGAGGGAAAACAAAGAAAATTAGAATTTTGGCTTTTGTGCTGGCGCTGTTGTTATATGGGTATATCGTCGGTGTGGCCATTAATCATAGTGTATTGAGTTTTCTAGCGTAAAAAATCTCATATATATAACGCTAAATGGGGGTGAATATTCATAAAAGTACACCAATCGGAAGTGTTAGCTACTGTCGGTGCACGCATGAGCTTTCATCCCCCCACCAACTTAACACTAGAGATGGCAGACCTTAATCTACTGGTTGAGGACATTGAATTGCAACCTGCAATAGATATCCTTTCAGATCAATTCGATCTTCAAGCTAGCAACATATTGGCGGGATTCTATTATGATCCAGAGAAACGCCTGTATTAACGGGACAGAAAATACAGGCGGTTAACATGCCATCGATACCTTAGTTGCATAGTAATGTGTTTACTTGTTCGCTAAATTTGACATTACTGCCGTCATGGCTTCTTGGGTGTTTGATGGGTGATCAGCGTTGGTAAAATTGTTGATTGTATCCCAGTGCTCGTTAACGTCTTCAGCGCTAAACCCATTAGTGATATTAAATCCGTGACCTTTACTTCGCTCCCAGCGTAGCTTGCCAATCCAACCTGCACCGACTTCAAACAAGCTTCCAGTGTCAGTGCTATTTTCGTCACATAACTTAACAACGAGAGGGGTAACGTATTCTGGTTTTAGCTGTTCGATAAGTGCCGGTGGAAGGATTGTTTCGGTCATACGTGATCCTGCAATGGGGGCGATGGAATTTACGTAGATATTGTTTTTTTCCCCCTCAATGGAAAGCGTTTGACCAAGGCTGTATAAGCCCAGTTTTGCCATGCTGTAATTGGCTTGACCGAAGTTTCCATAAATACCTGCTGCGGAGGCGGTGAAGATAATACGGCCATAGCCGTTTGCTTTCATGTGAGGCCAAGCCGCATGAGTAACTTTGTAGGCGCCTTCAACATGAACTTGGTAGACTAAGTTCCAGTCAGCATCAGTCATTTTTGAAAAGCTTTTGTCTCTAAGAATACCGGCGTTGTTGACAACAATGTCGACGCGACCAAAATTGTCGATGGCGCTTTGTACGATCTTTTCACCATCGGTTACGGAGTTATAGTCGGCGACGGCTTCTCCACCGGCAGCGATAATTTCATCAACGACGAGGTCGGCGGCGTTTTTGCTGGCGCCTTCGCCGTGAGCGCTGCCGCCGAGGTCGTTAACCACGACTTTTGCGCCGCGTTTTGCGAATTCTAGTGCGTGGCTTTTTCCGAGGCCGTTTCCGGCTCCGGTAATTATGACGACTCGATCATCAAAGCGTACTTCTGACATGGTGTTTCTCCTGGCGGTTTATTTTGGGCAAAAAAAGGGCGGTGAAGTCAAAATCTGCATTCACAGTGACTAAACCGCCCAAACTTTTATGAATAATTATTCTTCCTACCTCAGAGATACGTGTCGTATTTGAAACCTTATTTTAGAAAGCGCAGCGAGTACATCCATGTATGCTTTCTTCGGCGGAGCCTGCCCCGCGAGCAACGCGAGTGCATTGGGTATCCTTGCCTCAGAGATTTCTAAAATAGGGTTTCAAATACAACACTACTTGCTAGCGTCTGAGCTTGTCTTAATAATTATCAATGTCTGTAATTAGAGACCTAAACCACGACCAATGATCTCTTTCATGATTTCATTCGTCCCAGCAAAGATGGGGGTTATTCTTGCATCCACATAGGCTCGGGCGATGGGGTATTCCCACATATAACCGGCTCCACCATGGAACTGTACGCATTGATCAACAACACGGTTTTGTAAGTCAGTGCACCACCATTTGGCCGCTGCGGCATCATCGGCGCTTAAATCTCCAGCGTTCAGTTTTACGACAAGAGAGTCAAGGAAGGTTTGACCTATCATGATTTCGGTGTGCATTTCTGCCATTTTAAAGCGTGTGTTTTGAAACTTGCCGATGGGTTTGCCGAAGGCTTTGCGTTCTTTAACAAAATCCATGGTTTCTTCAAAGGCGAAGTGGCAGGCGCCCATAGCTCCGGCGGCGGTGACAAGGCGCTCTTGTGCTAATTTTTGCATTAGGTAGATAAAGCCTTGTCCCAATTCTCCAAGTAGGTTTTCTTTAGGGACTTTGACATCTTCAAAAAACAGCTCGGCAGTGTCTTGTGATTTCAATCCCATTTTCTTAAGGTTGCGGCCACGGGTGAAACCTGCCATTCCTCGCTCTACAACAATAAGGTTGATACCTTCGTCGCTTTTTGCGGCGACGATCACAAGGTCAGCAAGTATGCCGTTGGAGATGTACACCTTTGATCCATTTAGAAGGTAATGGTCGCCTTTGTCTTCGATGCGGGTTTTTATTGCTTGTAAGTCACTTCCAGCATCAGGTTCTGTCATGGCGATAGCGAGTATGGCTTCACCTGTGCAGACCTTAGGTAACCAACGTTTTTTCTGTTCTTCGTTGGCGTAGCTGTCCAAATATGGGGCGATTACATCGTTATGTAGGCCAATAGCAAACCCGCTTTCGCCAACCATAGCGAGTTCTTCAATCATAATGAGGGAGTATCGAAAATCCCGTAAGCCTAAGCCACCGTATGCTTCGTCGACGAAAGGTGCGAGAAAACCGTTTTCTCCCGCTTTTAGCCATGCGTCTCGCGATACGATGCCGTCGTCAATCCAATCTTCGGTATAGGGTGCGACTTCTTCATCGCAAAAGCGTCGGAAGCTGTCGCGAAAGACGTTATGTTCTTCTTCAAAGATGGTTCGGTTTTCGATACTCATTTTGTTTCCTTTTGCAGTAACTGCTTGCACGCACAGGCTTGACTGCTTGGTTCTCATTATTGGTTTCGGTCTCGTTTGCAGCAATGACGGAATCTGCCAAATTTCCTGACATATTTGTTCAGAGGGTTATTTTGGGTTTTTTTAGGCCTCATTATGTCGCGAGCACTATGTAGCGGGCTGTGATGTAGTGAATAGGGTGATGACTACACGGGATGGCTATAAATGTCGCTGAATGGGGTATAAAGGGTGTTTACCTTTGTGTTATTGTTTTCTTGATCTTAAGGGATCAACGGAACACTGTCGAGGCAATCAATAGGTGAGGGGCGTGTGAGAAGTAATGTAATCCCAATTCAACAGGTACTTGTTTTGCTAGAAGGAGCAAAGCGAGGCGGTGTTAGCTCGGTTGATCTGCTGCAAGAGTGTGGTATTGCGCCGGATCTTCTTGAGCAGCCAAATGCTGTTATTGAGAAGCAGACCTTTATTCACCTTATGTTGGCGGTAATGAAGCGAACACAAGATGAGTTTATGGGGTTTGGCAAAGGTCGGAAGTCTAAGCCGGGCACCTTTAGCATGATGGCTCATGCGTTAATAAATTGTGCCACCTTAGAGAAGGCTATTTCTCGTAGTATTAAGTTTTACGAGTTGTTTGGCTTAAGCATGCATGCGGGGTTAGTCCGCGATGGCAGCGAATCACGGGTACAGTTTCATTCTTTTGATGATATTGAGTTTCGAGAGCATATCTTAGAAGCTACAATGTTTCTGGCAGTACGTTTCTTTAGCTGGCTTGTGGGTCAAAAAATAGTACCGAAAAAAATATGTTTTGATTTTGATGTGATGGATGACGGTGGTTATGCTGAACAATTCCCTTGCCCTGTTCTTTATAATCAACCTGCAACAGTGCTAGTGTTAGAGGATCGCTACCTTGATATGCCGTTGATTCAAAATGCATTGTCGTTGTCTAAATTCCTGAAATCTTCGTTGCGAGAATTGATGGAAGGGGATATTAAAAACGCGAGCTTGAATGCTCAGATTCGCAGTATTATAAGTAAAGGTTATGGTAATAACTTTCCGGATTTTTCTGTGGTATGTGAAAAACTAAATATGACGCCACAGACGCTGCGACGTCGATTAAAAGATGAAAGCACCAGTTACCAAGAAATTAAGGACAGCATTCGAAATGATGCGTCTGTGTATTATTTGTCGCAACCGGAATTAACCATTGATGAAATAGCAATGCTCATGGGGTTTTCTGAGGCGAGTTCGTTTCATCGTGCTTTTAAAAAATGGACAGGTAAAACCCCTGCCGTTTATCGGCAGGATATGTTGGAAGGTGAGATGCAACGGTGATTTTTTCTGTGATTTTTTAAAACAGTTTTAATTTGTCGATTTGAGTGTGTAATAAGCGGTAACGGCTGTGCCCGTTGCGTTGTATTCTACGCTATCACATAACGTGTCGATGAGAGATACGCCCCGACCGAAGGCATCGTCATCACCATCACTATCATCGGAGGCTTTAATGTTTTTCACATTAAAGCCTTTTCCTGAATCGCTAAAATGTATTTTTAATTTTCCATATTCTTTACCGAGAATAAATTCAACGTTAATAGTTACATTGCCATCAGTGAGGGCGGCCAGCTTCTCTTCTCTTTGTTGATAATATTCTAAGTATCCGTCTTCTGTTTCCTTAAGCTCAGAAGATAATTCAAGTACGCCATGCTCTAGTGCATTCGAAAATAATTCTGACATTATGGTGTGTAAATAATCTTTATGCTCTGATATGGCGGGAGATGCACCAATCATATCTATGATTTGTGATATGGGTGATGAGCCATTAAGTGTGCTCGCATCAAGGTTCATGCTTAATGACCAAGGCAATTTTCCTTGAACTAATGGTTTTGTATCATGTTCGGTTTCTAATTCTACGGGGGAGCAGGTTAGCTCGATGATGGTAATGTCATCGTTCTGTTCGAGAGCTCCTCGGAAGGTTTTGATATCGTATAGCAGCTTTGTGAACGGGTCTTTTTGTGTGCCATCAAATAATGCTTGCATGCGCTCATCGCCGTACATTACTCCATCGGGAGTTTCTGTTTCGGTAATGCCATCAGTATATATGTAAAATTTATCTCCAGGTTCTGGGTGTCGAATGATAACTTCACGTTCAAATTCGTTATCCTCTAACACACCAAGCGGCATATGGGCGGAGATAACAGTTTCTTTAAGTTTACCATTGGCATCAGTAATGATGACGTCAGGTAAGCCTCCCGCCCAAAAAGTGACCCGGCTGCCGTCAGCATTCATTTCTAATACTGCTGCGGCTGCAAACATAAAATCTGGTAAAAAGCCTTCTAAGGCAGCATTTAATTTACGGGCAATATCGCTTACAGAGTCTCCGGCTACGGTACAGTTATAAAATGTTTGTGATAAAGGTAGGGCGCCGATAGCGGCAGGTAAGCCATGCCCTGTAAAATCCGCCAATATCACATACAGGCCACCGGATGGCGATGGGGCAGATAATAATATATCGCCGTTAAAGGTGGTGGCAGGGGAGATGTAGTGGCGAGTATTGGAACAATCTTGAAGGCTTGCTCCCATAGCATTTTCGAATACAGCTTTGGCTATTTCGTGTTCGCGCTCAGTCAGAGCATGCAAGGCTTCGAGTTCAACTTTTTGTTTGTTGAGCTCTTCGTTAAGATCTCGGATGCGAGCATGAGCATTAATTTTGGCTTGTAATACCTGCTCATTGATGGGCTTGCTGAGAAAATCATCGCCGCCCACAGAGAGGCATTTTGCTAATGATGCATCGTCTGATAAAGCCGTAAGGAATATGATAGGGACATGAGTATCGCCGAGTATTTCACGGATGGCTTTGGTTGCATCAAAGCCATCCATCACTGGCATCATGACATCCATTAATACCAGGTCTGGAGATTCTGATGTGAAAAGGTCTACACCCTCTTGTCCATTAACCGCCTCTACAACAGTATGCCCGTCATCTTCTAGTATCCAGGATAGGAGCTTGCGATTGGCTTCGGTATCATCAACAACCAAAATCTTCATATCAATAGGGTCCGTTTATTCGATGCTGAATTTTTTGTCGAAACGAGAAATAGTCAAAATCTTTTTAATCTGAGGGCGACAATTCACAATGGAGATTTTGGCACTTTCACCTAAAGTCTTTCGCATATTTAGCAACATACCTAATGCTGAACTGTCCATGTGTTCGGTTGCTCGCATATCAATCGTGTATCGAGACCCTTTTTTCTCGGAGTAAGCTGCACGAAATTCTTGAACGAGCTCAAAATCAAATCGACCTACGATACTAATGGTGAGTTCAGCGTTGTCGCTGGATAATGCACATTCTACCGGCATGGAGTTGCTCCGTCATATTTGTTAGTCATGTTTAAAACAAGTCGATATCACTATCGGAACTCTTGTTGTTTGAAGTTTTTACCACGTTTTTATGCTGGTGGAGCACCAAGATTTTAAGTTCACCAAGGGTGCTTCTTGCTTGTTGGGTAAAGTGACTCTCTGGTATAAGGTTGTCCCATTGCTTATTAATAAGCTCTAGTTGATTAAGCTTAGCTGTTATTTGAGAAACTACCTGGCCTGTAATATCACCAAATTGCAATGCGGTAATTGCACGGTTCACGTCTTGGTTTACATGCTGGTTAAGGCCATTAAGTTCGTCCATTGTGGTGGATATGGATTTGTTCATATCTTCTAGACTAACGAGCATGGTATCTACATGGCCTTTGGCATCAATGGCCTTATTGAGGTCCATTGATGCTATGTCTCCTACAATACGTTTAACTTCTGTAACGGTGTTCTGAGCGGTTTCTGCACGATTACGAATCTGGTCACTGAGGTTGTTGGTGTGTTGAGAAAGGTTTCGAACTTCATCTGCTACCACCGCAAAGCCTCTTCCTGCTTCACCTGCTCGAGCGGCTTCGATTGCAGCATTGAGCGCAAGTAAATTGGTTTGCTCTGCAATGTTGCGGATTTCGTTAAGAAGCCCAAACATTTGTTCTAATTCGGTGACCATGTCCCCAATATGATGAACGGCTTCGATGCTTTTGTCGCTGACGTCGACGAGCAGGCTAACGTACTCCGATAATGTATTGCTGACTTCTCGGGCAAATTTTTCAACGGTTACGGACTCTTCCTCTTTATCAGCGTTTTCTGATGTTGAATCGTGAGAATGCCCAGTAACTAGCATCATCACTTTGTTTATTAGCTGATTGGTTTCATTGGATGTTGCAGACATACCAGAGAAACTGCTGGTCAATTGAGAGGTGCTATCGTCAATAGCATTTTTTAGGAAGCTTAAATCTTTTTGGATTTCATCATGGCCTTGATGCATGACGCCCATAGAGTCTTTTAGTGGTTTCGTATCCTGAAGTGGTAAAAATTCGGGTACTTCAACCGTATCAACTGCTTTTGGGGGTGCTAGTTGCTCTTTATGAATGAAAGTATAGGCAACGATAAGGCTTGCGAATATGCCAAGGCTTGTCCATAACTCTGATGATGATAGCTCTAGCAGCAATGTACTTATTGCTGCGCTGGTTATGAGCAGCAACAAAAAAAGGTGAGACGTGTTCAAAATGCGCATATTCCCAGAAGAATTGAATGGAACGGCCTGTAACTGATTGTTTTATAATCAGTTTAGACTAAAAGCGCATTTTTTCCAGTCAGAGAGCAAAAAAACGTTTAGCTGTTTCCCCCCTGTTTTTCTTCGAGTCCCTCCCAGCGAGCAAAAGCGATTTCTAATAAAGACTCGACCTTTGTCAATTCTGTTTGTAAATCGCTGACTTTTTTTGGATCTTGCTGGTATAGCTTCGGGTCAGCAAGTTGTTCATGGATAGTTGCGATTTTGGTTTCGTATTTTTCAATGTCTTTGGGCAGTGATTCTAATTCTTTATTTTCTTTGTAGCTCAGTTTGTTGGCTACGTTGTTAGATGTGTTATTAGCTACGCTACTTGTGCTTTTTGTTGATTTTTCGACAGCTTTTTTTGGCGCTCCCTTCTCAGGGCGTTGGCGTATCCAGTCGTCATAGCTGCCGATGTAATTATTAACATCACCATTGCCTTCAAACACCAAGGTGCTGGTTACCACGTTATTGATGAAAGTTCGATCGTGACTAACTAGCAATAGGGTGCCGGTATAACCCGATACAAGTTCTTCTAACAGTTCTAAGGTTTCTATATCTAAGTCGTTGGTGGGTTCATCCATAACCATTAGATTGGAGGGCTTAGAAAATATCTTGGCTAACAGTAAGCGGTTCTTTTCGCCGCCCGATAGCGCCTTAACAGGAGTGTTCGCTCGCTCAGGGGTGAATAAAAAGTCCTGTAAGTAACCAATGACATGTTTAGTTACCCCATTGACATCAATGGAGTCACTGCCTTCACCGACATTTTCTCTAACGGTTTGAGATTCGTCTAGTTGATCTCGGAGTTGGTCAAAGTAGGCGACCTGTAAGTTGGTACCAAGGTCAATGCTGCCGGATTGGGGCTCAAGTTTACCCAGCAATAGATGTAGCAAGGTGGATTTACCAACACCGTTCGGACCAATTAAGCCCACTTTGTCTCCACGTAAAATCAACGTGGTTAAATCATTAACGATAGGTTTGTTGTCATAAGTAAACTGAATATTTTTAGCATCAATAACTTTTTGGCCACTGCGATCGGCGACCTGTGTTACAAAGCTGGCTTTCCCTTGTACATTACGACGCTCGGAGTGTTCCTGACGCATCGCCTTCAATGCGCGAACGCGCCCTTCATTACGGGTTCGTCGGGCCTTGATACCTTGGCGTATCCATACTTCTTCTTGTGATAGTTTTTTATCGAAAAGTGCATTTTGCTTTTCTTCGGCTTCGAGTTGCTCTTGTTTTCGACGTAAATAATTTTGATAGCTGCCAGGCCAATCAGATAACTTGCCTCTATCGAGGTCAATAACACGGTTAGCCAATTTATCCAGAAAAGAGCGGTCATGGCTGATAAACAGCAAGCTACCCTGGTAGCTGGCAAGAAACTCTTCTAACCACTGTATTGATTCGATATCCAGGTGGTTAGTTGGCTCATCAAGCAATAATAAGTCCGGCTCTTGAACCAGAGCTTTGGCAAGCAAGGCACGCCGCTTTACCCCACCTGAGAGGTCTGAAAACATCATGTCGCCATCTAATCTTAGTTTGGATAAGGTGGTTTCAACGCGTTGTTCAAGCTCCCAACCGTTTTTCGCTTCCAATTGACGTTGAGTGACTTCAAGTTTATTGAGGTTTTCTTCACTTGGGTCTTCTGTAACGAGGTGGATGACTTTGTGATATTCGTCGAGTAGAGGGGCAATATTCCCCAGCCCTGATGCAACCACATGGAATACAGAGCCTTCAGCTGTGTCGGGCACGTCCTGTTCTAAACGGGCAATTTTGATATTGCCACTGGATTCGATAAGGCCCTCATCAGGTTTGATGTCGCCGGTTAACACTTTTAATAAGGTTGATTTTCCCGAGCCGTTACGCCCTACAAGGCATAACTTATCGCCTTTTTCGATCGTTAGATTGAGGTGGTTAAGCAGTAATGGGCCACCAAAACTCACGGTAATATCACGTAATCGAAGTAGGGACATGGAAACTTCCTTTAAAGCGAATTGAATCTAGAACAAGTAATAGAACAGGTAATGCGCGGCAGTATACCTGAAGTGAAGGGAGTGTGCGTTGAAGAATGAAGGGAGGAGGCGTTTTGAGCGAGGGTGAGCGGATCTCCACACCCCACCCCAATTGAAGTTTTTATTTCAGAAACCGCAGCAAGTACATCCATGAGTGCTTTCTTCGGCGGAGCCTGCCTCGCGAGCAATGTGAGTGCATTGGGTATCCTTGCCTTAGCTGAACCTTAAAAATCAGTTCTGAAATAAAAACTCCAATTGGGGGTTATTAGCGAGATTTAAAGATCTGCCGAATAAAAGGAGGTGTGAAGATTCTTCGGGACTAATCCCGAGATAACAAATCCTTCGCTATATGCGTGATTTGTATCTCATCGGTGCCTCCATAGATTTGGAGGATTTTTGCATCCCGAGCAAGCTGTTCAACATGGTACTCGGCCATATACCCGTTGCCGCCATGGATTTGCACCGCCTCTAATGCCACATCAACAGCTGTCTTTGCAGCATATAGCTTCATTGCAGAAGCCTCTGCCAATGTTGGTTTTTGTCCTTTACCTGACAGTTCAATATAGCGAAATACCATGTTTTGCAGGTTCATTCGTGCAATTTCCATTGCTGCAAGCTTGGCTTGGATGAGTTGAAACTGCCCTATAGGCTGGCCAAACTGAACACGTTCTTTGGAGTATTGTATGGATAAAGCTAGGCAACGTTCAACAATGCCTAAGGCCATAGCAGCAACACCGGAGCGCTCTGAAGAGAACGTGTCTTTTGCTCCGGATCGTGCAGATACTTCTTCCGTTTCCCCTAGCAACCGTTCTGGGCCTACTTTGACATCTTGTAGGAATAACTCTCCAGTAGGCGAGGAGTGAATACCCATTTTTCTAAACGGTTTGCTTTGTTCTAATCCAGGCATACCGCTATCGAGAATAAAACTGAGCACTTTGCGCTGCCTGGGTTCAACGCCAGGCTCGTCCAATTTACAGATAAAAACAATGGTGTCAGCGTAAGGGCCGTTGGTGATAAAGGTTTTGTTGCCATTTAAGACATAACCACCGTCATCAGTGCGTTTACAGCTTGCTTTCATAGAGCCAAATGCGTCGGAGCCTGAATTCGGCTCGGTAATCGCCCAAGCACCAACTTTCTCAAGTGTCAGTAATTCTGGTGCCCAACGCTCCTTTTGGGCAATGGTACCCTTGGACATAATAGCCCCGGCGGTTAGCCCCATGCTTACCCCCATGGCGGTTACCATTCCTGGGCAATATTTGCATAACTCGATGATAGGGATAAGACTCATGGCGGTTTCATCGCCTCGCATTGTCTCTTTTTCTTCGTCAGACCTACTCGACTTTTTGGACTCGTATTCCCCCGCAGCGATCGCTTTTTCTTTACTGATGGTTTTTTCAAACTGTGACCTGGCCATAACGTCAATGCCAAAGGTTTTGATCATCTTGCGTAACACGTCATAGGGTGGTGTATCGCCGTGTTCTAGTTCTTCTACTTTGGGGGCGATTTCTGCTTCCACAAAACTGCGCACGGCATCTCTCATCATGCGCTGTGAATCACTCCAATCAATCATAGGTGGCTCCTGGGTTATTACGTGGTGTAAAAATTGCTATCGCAAGTAAGGAGAGTATCGAAATCAAGGGGTTCTAGAAATGACCAAAACTACGACTTTACAGTCACATTTGGTCAGGACGCTTATAAAAACAGTATTTATAAAAAGCTGGATTGTAATTCGTTTGCCATACCTTGAAAGTGATACGCGTCATCCGGTTGACCTTGGCGCTCTAAGGCGCTGGCAAGTGTATTGAGTGCTTTTACTAACATGATGTCCTTCTTGGGATCAGTCATAAGGTGCTTAGTGAGTTTTCTGGCCGTATCCAACTGACCGATATTGATAAACGCTAATAACAGTTTTATGTCTAGGTCATAAGGGACGGCGGCAGACTCTTCTTGAGATAAGTATTCACAATACATGTCATGAATTTGTTGTAGGTAAGGTGTTTGTTGAATGCCTTGCTGAAATATCTCGAATGCTAACCGGTTGATGCCTTTTTGATTACGAAAGAGCTTTTCCAGGTGATAATGCTGGATTTTGACGGTGATATCGTCAGGGTATTGTTTTTCTAGCGCGGTGAATTTCTTTTTTGCACTATCAAAATTAAAGGCCGCTAATTGTTTTAGTGCGTCGTTAAGTTGCTCTCTGTATTCTCTAGTTTCATCGGTTGTTCCTGTTTCGAGGGCTTCTTTATCGATACGAATAAGCCAGCGCTTAAGGGAAAAAATGATACCGCTACCCGCAATGAGCCCGCCGAGGTGGGCAGAGTAGGCAATGGGGGAATCGGGGTTTAGGATCCAGTGTAATACTTCAATAACAATCCATACGGGTAAAATGAGCAATGCTGGCGCCGTGAAATAGCCGAAGTAAACAATGATGGAGTAAAAAAAGCGTATTTTACGCAATTCATAAATGGCGGCATACATGCCAAGTACAGCAGAAATTGCTCCAGATGCGCCAACCAGCGGAGTCGTGCCAACCCAATTAAACAGGGTGAATGTAAAACCCGAAAGTATTCCACACACGATATAAGCAATAAAAAAATGGAAGGAACCGATGGCTGCCTCGACCCCTAAACCGGCTATGGCTAAAAATACCATGTTACCAATCAGGTGGCTCCAGTCCCCGTGTAGAAATTGATGGGTGAAATAGGTGATGGGGCGGTTCTCAAAAGGCGTTAAGCCATATTTAATAAAGCTCAACTGGCGAATCTGTTTTTCAACGATTTGGTGTTGTTTTAACCATGTGCCGTATTCCTCGCCACCCCAGAATGAAATGTCTGTGCGATTGAGTGTCTGAATAAAACCTAAGTCAGAGATGATATAAGGGTAAATAGATTCTTTGTCTCCCTTATCCCAACGTGTTTCAATATCTTTTGCGAGCTCAGTTTGGCGAGACTGATATAAATAGCTGATGAAAACGGAATATTCCATTTCTGGTAGGTCACTGCTTCTATAATAGGCAGTAATATCTTCAAGCTTTTGTGCATCGTAGGATTGCCATAAAGAGAAAACTAAGAGGTTCACGATAATTAATAAGCCAGTCACCACCGGAGCACGTCGCCAATCTAGAGCTTTTTCAGCAGGGATAATGATCATCGTTGGGCTCTTTTAGGCTAATTAACTGAGAAAAAGCACGAACTTAGCGGTGTTTTTAGATAGTTTTGTTCTTAATATGGCACAAAACCAGCAAATTACATCTTTTTGGGCGGATAGTTTGCTATATTCGAAACTTAGGTTATCTTAATAAATACAAGGTTCTCAATTGGTTAAGTACAAAAGAGGGTTGAGTTTTGACTAAATCAGAATTGATTGAGCGTGTTTCCATCCGGCAACAGCAGCTCTCTCAGAAAGACGTCGAGTTGGCGATAAAAACAATGATTGAGGAAATGTCTCAAACATTGGCGACAGGCGGGCGTATAGAAATTCGCGGTTTTGGTAGTTTTTCACTGCACTATCGTTCTCCTCGAGTGGGGCGCAACCCCAAAACGGGACAGTCGGTGGATTTAACCGGTAAATACGTTCCTCATTTTAAGCCGGGAAAAGAGCTTAGAGAACGGGTTAATGAACACCCGATGCCTCCGATGGCTAACTAGCTATCCGCTTTATTGTTGATTAACGCTTGGTCAGGTCAATTGAATGGCTAAAGCTGTTAAAATTTGTAAAAAAATCCTTGAGTTTTATTTGAGAAAAGCGGCATGATTGCGTCATCATGTCGCTTTTTTTGTGTCCATTTCGAGCAGACCTTTGGATGGTGATGGACGTTTGTTTTATTTGGGTATTGTTGGGTTTATGGGTAAATTGAAATTTTTGTTAATTCTTTCCGCAGTATTACTTTTTGGTACTGTTGGAGGGGTCTTTATGATGGATAATGACAGTGTAACTGTTGCCATTGATTTATTATTCTATGGGCCATTTTCGTTGCCTCTTGGGCGATTGGTTTTATATAGCTTCTTTTTGGGGTTAGTATTTGGCACATTATTGTGTGTTGCTTATGTTTTTGTTCAATCTTTGGAGCTTCGGCGAGCACGTAAAGATGCAGATAGTTATAAAAAGCAGCTTGATCATCTTAGAAGTTTATCGCTTAAAGATGCTCCCTAGATGAAGGATCTAGTGGTTGGCTCATTATTATTTCTGGCCATTGTCATTGGCTGGTTTTTGGGCAAAGCAGAAAGAAAGAAAAAGCCATCTCACGTGGGAGCTGACCCTATAACACGAGAATACTTTCTTGGGTTGAACTTGCTGTTAGATGACAAGCAAGACGAGGCAATGGAAGTGTTTATGCGCACCCTGGATGTCAGTCCTGATACGGTGGACACGTACTTGGTGATGGGCAGCTTGTTTCGACGACGAGGGGAGGTTGATCGCGCCATTCGTATCCATCAAGATTTGCTAGCAAGACCTGCTCTTTCAAAGTTACAGCAAAATACCGTACGATTTGAATTGGCTCGAGATTATTTAAAAGCAGGGCTGTTAGATCGTGCTGAGCGCATCCTAAAAGAATTAGTGACGGAAGATAGTGTTTATGTTGTGCGCAGCCTTGAGCTGCTGTTGTCGATTTATGAGCAGGAGAAATCCTGGAGTGAAGCGATTGAAACAGGCAACGTTCTCATTGGGAAGGGTAAAGCAGAAATCCCACCTCGACTAGCTCATTACTATTGCGAAATGGCTGAAAAGGCTCACGCATTAGGGGACATCGTTGATGCGCGCCGCCATTTGAAGAAAGCCCTGCAAGTCGATAAAAACAGTGTCCGAACAAGCTTGTTACAAGGACGCTTTGAGTTTGATTCGGCTGAGTATAACGATGCAATAAAGAGCTTGAGAAGGGTTCGCCATCAAGACGATGACTTCTCTTCTGAGACATTGGCGTTGTTGGAAAAAAGTTATGAAGCACTGAATGAACCCAGAGAATATATAAAGTACCTTTTCACGCTATTGGAGCAACACCCGGCAATATCCATTGTTATTGCACTTTCAGAAAAGCTTCGTCAACTGGAAGGGGATTATGAAGGAGCGTATGTATTATCAGAATACCTCAAAAAACGTCCATCGGTTAGAGGTCTTCACCGTTTGATTGATTTCCATCTTGCCAATACAGAAGGTCCAGCCAAGGAAAATTTGGCATTGTTACAAGCATTTACCCAACAAATGATTCACAATAAACCTATCTACCAATGCAAGGCCTGTGGGTTTGATGGCAAAGCCCTGCATTGGCACTGCCCTAGCTGTTTAGGGTGGGGTACAGTAAAACCTATTCATGGTTTGGAGGGAGAGTAGCTACTAATCCTGCCAATAAGCCTACCAATAAGACTTTAATAAAGTGTGTGAACGTTATGACAAACTCCTCTACGGCAGCGGCGCCTGCTATTTCCCCCGTTATTGTTGCTTTGGATTATCCCTATCTCAGTAATGCGTTAGAACTTGTTGATCAGCTCGACCCTAGTAAATGTCGCGTTAAAGTAGGTAAAGAGCTGTTTACTCGTGAAGGGCCTAATGTGCTTAAGGCGCTACATGAGCGGGAATTTGAGGTGTTTTTAGACCTTAAATATCATGATATCCCCAATACTGTCGCTAAAGCGTGCGGTGTTGCCGCGGACATGGGAGTGTGGATGATGAATGTTCATGCATCCGGTGGAGCCAGAATGATGGAGGCCGCAAGAATCGCTGTAGAGCAATCGGGTTCTGGGGCATTGCTGATAGCGGTAACAGTATTGACCAGCATGGACGCGAATGATTTAAAAGGTATTGGGATAAATGTGGGCCCAGAAGAACAGGTGTCGCGTTTAGCGCGACTGGCGAAAGACAGTGGGCTGAATGGTGTGGTTTGTTCCGCACAAGAGGCTGAAATGCTTAGAATGCAATTAGGTGCAGACTTTGCATTGGTAACCCCTGGGATTCGTCCTGCTGGAGTCGATGCCGGGGATCAACGCCGAGTAATGACACCTCCAGAAGCATTGCAGGCGGGTGTTGATTACATGGTGATTGGACGTCCAATAACGCAGTCGGAATACCCTCAGCAAGCCTTGGATGAAATTATTGCGTCATTACCGTGATTTTCCTTATGTATATAGGGTCTTTTAGAGTGTTAAGAACTGATTCTTGACACTCTAAAAATAGCTTTAAAAATGATCATAATGGAGATCAAATAATGACATACCTAAGGATAGTAGTTGCTTCTTTTTTGCTTTTTATGGGAAGTATGGTTGGTGCAAACTCAGTAATCGCAGAGTCCAATGAACCTATAGAGCAACAAGCGGTCAATATAAACACAGCGGATGCTGAAACATTGTCAGCAGCACTAAAAGGCATTGGCTTAAAGAAAGCTCAGGACATTGTGGCTCATCGAGAGCAGTACGGGCAGTTTAAAACGTTAAATGAACTGACAGATGTTAAGGGTGTTGGTGCAGGAACCATTGCTAAGAATGAAAAAGTCATCGTTGTTAAGTAACGGTTTTTGGCGGCCACACCTAGTGGCTGCATCGTAGTATTATACGGCTATGTAGAGAAATCTATATAGTCTTAATTGAATCCTAAGTACGGGCTAGGGTTTTAAGTGAAAAATACCATTCCATTAATGTGGTTCGCATCGCATGATTGTAATGTGTACAATGCGAATTTATATGAATAGGGAGTTTTGCCGTGAATAATTATCGATTTTTGCCTCGTGTGTTGATTGCCGTCCTGCTGAGCGGGATCCTATCTTTAGCGAGTGCTGTTCAAGCCGCCACTGAGGTGGCTCCAGGTAAGCTAGTTGAGAATTTGTTCAATGAAATGAACGAAAAGCTTCAAGCTAACCAGGAAGAAGTCGAGGCGGATAGTAGCCGTTTGTTAGCGTTGGGTAATGAAGTTCTCGGCCCTTATGTCGCATTCGATAAAATGGCTAAAAAAGTATTAGGTAAGCATTGGAAGAAAATCACTAAAGATCAACAAGAACGTTATACCAAGGCGTTTAAAGAGCGAGTTAGTTTGGCTATGGTGTCTCAGTATGACCCGAGCAAACATTATGATTTAAAGGTCACAGGCGAGCGACGTAACAAAAAGGGCAACCTTGTGCTGGTTAAAAGCTCGGTTAAAGAGGTGAGCGGGGCAAGCTCTTACTTAATTGATTATAAATTGTACCAAAATAAGAAAACACAGAAATGGCAAGTGTATGATGTGATTGTTGAAGGCATTAGTGTGTTACAAAGTTTCAAGTCGGCTAGTGCTGAGGAGATTAAGAAAAATGGTATCGAGAAGCTGATAGAGCAACTTGAAGTTTCTTCAGCAGAAGTGGCAGTTAAACCAGTGGATAACGTCGTTGCTAAGGTGGTTGTAAAAGGAGTGGAGTAATGCATTTTTCAACCATTACAAGGCCGCGATATCTGTCTGACAAATAACTAAAAATTTGCGCGTTTTAACCCCAAGGTCAATACTGATGGGCATGATGTAAGTATGTTTTGAAGGTTGGTCTTTTCTAATGATTGGAAATGTAAAGCTAGCTGAGAATTTGTCGTTTTGTTGTGGCTCCTCACAGTTATTCAATTGTAATGTTTATATTGTCACCGTATCAACCCAATAGACGAACATCAAAGCCCTGATTGGGCCCCTCTTGTAAGCGCTAGCGAAATGCTGGGTAAGGTTCTGCTTGAAGGGGGTGTGGTTATTTATGAATCAACAGTCTATTCCAGAGCAACAGCCGTGTTAAACGCAGCGGGCACTAAATGGAATTTCTTTCTCTTTTGTCTCGGTCTGGTTAGTGGTCATTGTGTTGGAGTAGGCTCGTATTAGCTAATGCATAAGGCCGAAGAGATTGGCTGTCGGCCAGAAATTACATTGGCGGGGAGGCGGCTGAATGATGTGATGGGAAGGTATGTCGCGTCACAGTTAGTAAAATTGGTGTAAGTAATCAATGTGCAGTGAACATGATTATGCTCTGTGATTGGTATCTTAGAATTATAGCTTTTCAATGATTTCTAGGAATGTATTGATGTCGGTTGAGCACAATTTGGGAATGTTTTGGGTGATTGTATTTTCAGGTAGGTCCCACCATTGAGTGGCGAGTAATCGTTGGCGGGTATTTTCATCAAATCGATATTTAATAAAAGTTGCTGGATTTCCACCGACAATAGAGTAAGGCGCTACATCCTTCGTTATCACTGCACCGTTGGCTAATATCGCGCCATGACCTACGGTAATACCTGATAGGATGGTTACATTGGCGCATATCCATACGTCGGAGCCGATGATGACATCCCCGTTGGTGCCTCCGTAATCTTGGATGTCTGAATCGGGTAGAAATGCTGGGAATGGGAAAGTTGTTACCCAGTCAGCTCTGTGGTGCCCTCCTAGAAAAATCTGTACGTTAGAGGCAACCGAACTAAAAGAGCCTATGCTTAAATTACTCCCTTCGTCCCAGTCATGCACTTGTGGTAGGCCGTAGGTGCCAATACCAATAGTGTAATTAGGATACTTTTCAGTGAACTTCTTGTTTATTCGAAAGCACTTGCTCTCTGTTGATTGTGATTTGCTCCGCTTTAGAATTTTTTTGCGTATGAACTGTTCAATGGATTTCATTTGATTGCTCTGCGGTTTTGGGTGGGTTTGTGCTTATAGGGAGAAGGCTGAAGTGTTTTTGATTCCACAGGCGTGTTTCACTGGCTTGGCTTGGGGGCGTTGTCAAAGTCGAAAGTATACCTTGTAGCTCCATTAAAAACGGCTAATAAATGCATTAACTCCAATATAGCAGCTCATACCTGACAAACTGGGAGGTGATGCAGGTATAAGCGGACAGCTAGCGAGACTTCTTTTTTTTTGGGGGGGGCATTAAAAATCGCTCGCCATAAATACCTGAAGGCGTCGGTGATAACTGAGTCGTGCTGGGTTGTTCAATAAGTAACTAGCATGGTGGAGCGGTATTTATTCTTGGGTGATTCTTCTGTGGTTCTGGCGTTTTTTCTAATGTTTTGGTATTAACTGCCAATATCGTCCGCCCACAAAAAAGCCCGCTAATAAGCGGGCTTTTAAATTTGGCTCCTTGAGCAGGGCTCGAACCTGCGACCAATAGATTAACAGTCTACTGCTCTACCAACTGAGCT
>CAJXZM010000087.1 GCA_913063125.1 uncultured Gammaproteobacteria bacterium
TTATTATAAGTATCAGATATTATGAGTCTTGTTATAGGTGTCACTGGCGGTATCGGTAGCGGTAAAACGGCAGTAACTGATCGTTTCCAATCTCTTGGTATCACTGTTGTTGATGCCGACCTTGCATCTCGTGTTATCGTTGAACCGGGGCGTCCTGCATTAACTGAAATTGAAGCTCACTTTGGCCCCAATGCTATAGCTGAAGATGGCACACTGGACCGCCGAGCATTAAGAGACATTGTGTTTAGCAACCCTGATGAGCGAAAATGGCTTGAACAATTGACTCATCCGCTTATTGGCCAAGAAATAATGTCTCAGTTACAGGCTAGCCAATCACCTTATACCGTCTTAGTATCCCCCTTGTTATTGGAAAGCGCTCAACATCAAATGGCACAACGCATTCTGGTTATCGATGTGCCCGTAGAAACCCAAATCACACGAACCGTAAGTCGTGACGATGCTACAGAGGATGGTGTAAAAGCAATAATTGATGTACAAATGGACAGAGAAACACGACTAAGAAAAGCGGATGACGTTATTACTAACGATAAAACCTTGAACGAACTACATAACAAGGTAGATGCTTTACACAACAACTACCTTGCCCTTGCAAGCGCACAGTAAATCAGGATTACATCATGAGAGTAGCATGCCCAACCTGTAAAAAAGACAGCGAATGGAGTGAAGGGAATACATCCCGTCCGTTCTGTAGCGAACGCTGTAAATTAATTGATTTAGGAGAGTGGGCAAACGAAGGTCATACAATACCTGGTACGCCATCCATTGAAGCATTTGAATCTATTGAAGAACTAAACCCCGAGTTTGGTGATGGCATACCATCAGAGGATCGCTTGCATTAAGGTCGAATTATAAGGGTTACAAAAACACTTAGAGTCCTAAAAGCTATAAGCACTAATTGACGCTATTCCTTGTGCGCCTAAATCAATCATCTGCTCTTTGCATTCCATCGTCATACCACCCAGTGCATAAACAGGAATACAGGCCCCTTTTACCACTTCAGAAAATGCCGCCCCACCAAGCACTTTGACACCAGGGTGCGACCGTGTTTTCAGTACCGGTGACAGGGTAACAAAATCAAGCCCAAGCTTTTCAGCCTTCCGTATATCATCAATGCCATGACACGATGCAGCAACGAAACGATACCCTAAAGGCTTTTCATTTAGCTCATCTAGCGAGCGCCCTGTCAGGTGTAAACCTACGTCCAGCTCACCCTGATCGAACAAAAAACAGCTCAAATCACTCAAACAACCCAAATCACTATTTATCATCAAAATTGCGTTAAATTGCCGACACAACGTTAGAACCTGCAAAGCAAGCATTTCTTGCACGTCTTTACCTAACGATTTTGTTCTTAGTTGTAACAACTGATGCCCTTGCTGCAGCACGCTTTTCACATATTGCAAGAATGAGGTTATTTCATCTTTGTCATCTGTACCCTTTAGGTCAGGCGTAATAACATAATCTGAAGGTAGTTGAGCGGCTTTAACAATAGCAGCATTGGCGGTAGGAAACGCCCAACAATGAAGCTCTGCGGGTCGAACCCATTGAACCGGTTGTCCCTCGGCACCCACGCCATTATTGTCGATAGGGTCACCAACAAATTGAGTGACCTTCCATACATCCAAAAACACAGACTTATCCGTATAATCATGATGAACCTGAATTAAAGGGCGATACTCAGTAGCAGTAATATTCAGCTCTTCTTGCAACTCACGAACCAGCGCTTGAGAGGCTTGCTCACTAGCCTCGACCTTGCCTCCAGGGAATTCCCATAACCCGCCCTGATGCACATTAGCAGCTCGCTTGGCTATTAAAATCTTACCGCTTTCATCACATATAACTGCTGCAACAACATGAATCGTTTTTTTTGTCACAATACAGCCTCACGGCAGCACATAGTCCTAAAGCTAGGGCTATGATTAGGATCGATAATCTGCATTAATCTTTACGTAGTCGTAAGAAAAATCACAGGTCCACACATCCGCAGCAACGTTACCTCTGCCCAACTTAATAATAATATAGAACTCTTCCTGAGCCATTATTCGCGAACCGTCTTCTTCCAGGTAAGACTGAGCAACACTGCCTTTCTCTGCCAGTAAAACGTCATCCAAATAAACCGAAACTGCATCCACATTCAAGTCATTCATGGGAGCACGGCCAATCGCTGCTAATATTCTCCCCCAATTGGGGTCTGCCGCAAACAATGCCGTCTTCACTAAAGGAGAGTGCGCAACGGTATAAGCAACAGCTCTCGCTTCATCTCGGTTATTTGCCTCTTCAACGCGCACTGTGACAAACTTCGTCGCCCCCTCACCATCACGAATTATCGCCTGAGCAAGTTCCACACAAACGGCGATAAAGGCTTCTCTAAATTGTTGGTAGCCTTCATCACTTTCAGTTTGAAAAACAACGCCCGATTCATGGGTTGCAATTAACATGCACGAGTCATTTGTCGATGTATCACCATCAACCGTCGCCTGATTGAAAGATTGATCAGCAGCTTCTTTTAACAAATCTTCGGCAAGGGCTTGAGATAAACCAACATCTGTCGCCACATAAGCCAGCATGGTTGCCATATTTGGCATAATCATGCCCGAGCCTTTTGATATGCCCGTTATAGAAACACTTTCACCCTCTATTGACAGTTTGCGAGACGAGCCTTTTGGCCGCGTATCCGTTGTCATAATCCCGTTCGCAGCATCCTCCCATCCCTGCTCAGAAAGATTCTCCACACAACGCTCTAACGCACCGTTAATCGTTTCAATGGGAAGGCGTTCGCCAATAACACCCGTTGAATAAGGAAACACATCCTCCACACTAACATTCGCAATCGTCGCCATCCGCTCACAAACAGCAATGCTATTTTTATAACCATCAGGGCCGGTACCCGCATTGGCATACCCAGTATTCGTAACAAGATAACGCTTAGGACTTACCACCCCAGTATGCTGCCCCGACATTGCCGCAAGATGCTTTTGACATATTTGCACTGGCGCAGCACAAAAACGGTTCATGGTAAAAACACCCGCAACTGTTGCACCCTCTGCAACCTCCATAACAACAAGGTCCCGACGGTCTTTATATTTTATTTCCGCTGACGTTGTACCTAGCTTAAAGCCTTTAATAGGCAGCATTACTGGAAATGTATTTGGGCCTACCGCCATGATAAATCCTCCGGATTAACAACGTTCATTATTTGTAAAAAAAAGGGCCTTAATTAAAGGCCCTTTTCACGGTTTTTTTTCGATCTAATATCAGTTGGTTATTAGCCTATTTTACCGTGACACTGCTTATACTTTTTACCTGAACCGCAAGGGCATGGCTCATTTCGTCCAACTTTAGGCTGCGTCCGCTGAAATGGTTCAGCTTCAGAGCCTTCATTGCGCTCTTGTTCCGGCAAGCCACCTCCGCTTTCTTGCTGCAACTTCATTTCCCGCTCTGCTGCATCTCTACGTTGCTGCTCTAACGCTTCTACTTCGTCCTGACTACGTAGCTCAACACCCGATAATATGCGAATCACTTCAAACTTGGTTTCTTGCAAGAAGTTTTGAAACATTTCAAATGCTTCGCGCTTGTATTCTTGCTTAGGATTCTTTTGTGCATAACCACGTAAATGGATACCTTGTCGCAAATAATCCATATGCGCCAAATGCTCTTTCCATAATCGATCCAACGTTGCCAACATGACCTGTTTTTCTAATTGACGCATAACCGATGGGTCTTCAACTTTCTTCTCTTTCAGGTTGTACGAAGCAACCAATTCTTCAAGAATTTTCTTACGTAACGACTCTTCGTGTAACGACTTGTCATCATCCAACCACTTTGCCACAGGCATTTGAGCCCTAAAGTCAGTTTCAAGCGCCTTTTCCAAACCTGGCACATCCCACTGCTCAGCCATGCTTTGAGGTGGAATAAAATCACTAACGAACTCGCTGATTACATCTTCGCGAACGGCAATCACACTATCTGCAATTTCTTCTGCAACCAAAATGTCATTTCTCTGTTCATAAACAACACGACGCTGATCATTTGCCACATCATCATATTCAAGTAATGACTTACGAATATCAAAGTTACGACCTTCAACTTTCTTCTGTGCATTTTCAATAGAGCGAGTTACCCATTTGTGCTCAATAGCCTCTCCTCGCTGCATACCTAAGGTTTGCATCAACCCCTTAACACGGTCTGATGCAAAGATACGCATCAAGCTATCTTCTAGTGACAGGTAAAAGCGAGTAATACCAGGATCACCCTGTCGACCAGAACGCCCACGAAGCTGATTATCAATACGTCGCGATTCATGGCGTTCAGTACCGATGATATGCAATCCACCAGCTTCTAACACTTTCTTATGGTTTTCTTCCCACAGGGCCTTAATACTTGCAATTTTTTCATCACTAGGGTCATGTATGTTATTTATTTCTGCTTGCCAGTTACCACCCAGTACAATATCAGTACCACGACCAGCCATATTCGTTGCAATGGTGACCGCGCCAGGGCTACCCGCTTGAGCAATGATCTCAGCTTCTTGCTCATGGAATTTAGCGTTTAGTACTTTATGCTTGATACCACTTTTCTTAAGAAACTTGGATAACATCTCAGATGTTTCAATTGAAACGGTGCCCACCAATACAGGGCGCCCCAAAGCGGCACTTTCTTTAACATCATCAAGAACAGCTTCGTACTTTTCTTCAGCTGTCATGTATATGAGATCATTTAAATCCTGACGAACCATCGGTTTATTCGTAGGAATAACCACCACGTCCAACCCATAAATCTGGTTAAATTCAAACGCTTCTGTGTCCGCTGTTCCCGTCATGCCGGACAGTTTTTCATAAATTCTAAAATAATTCTGGAACGTAGTAGACGCTAGAGTTTGATTCTCTGACTGAACATTAACCTTCTCTTTTGCTTCAACGGCTTGATGCAAACCCTCAGACCATCGTCGCCCAGGCATGGTACGACCTGTATGCTCATCAACAATTACGATTTGCCCGCCCTGAACGATATAATCAACATCTCGCTGGAACAACACATGAGCTTTTAACCCTGCATGCACATGATGCAACAAGCTTAAATTATTGGCTGCATAGAGGCTCTCACCTTCTTTCAACAAACCAATTTCTAATAACATCTCTTCAATTATTTCATGACCTACTTCCGTCAATTCAACCTGACGATTTTTGAGGTCAACAGAATAGTGCCCAAGGCTTTCAGCCTCTGCATCTTCTTCAATCTCACTTTCTTCTGGGCCTTTTTCTAGCCGAGGTATCAGCTTATTAATAGCGATATACATTTCCGAACTATCTTCAGCCGGACCAGAAATAATGAGAGGAGTTCTTGCCTCATCGATCAAAATCGAATCGACTTCATCTATTATGGCGAAATGTAAAGGCCCTTGCGCCCTTTCATCAAGATCAAATGCCATATTGTCACGAAGATAATCAAAACCAAATTCATTGTTGGTGCCATAAATAATGTCGGACTCATAAGCTGCTCGCTTATCTTCAGGGCTTTGTCCCGAAAGAATCACACCGACAGAGAGGCCCAAAAACTCATAGAGTGGACGCATCCACTCTGCATCTCGGCTCGCCAAATAATCATTGACGGTAACAATATGAACACCTTTACCTGGCAACGCATTTAAATAAGCAGGCAAAGTTGCCGTTAAGGTTTTTCCTTCACCTGTACGCATTTCAGCAATGCGACCTTCATGAAGGGTAATGCCACCAACCATTTGGGCGTCAAAATGACGCATTCCCATAATCCTAACACCTGCCTCTCTAGCGACAGAAAAAGATTCTGGTAATAAGTTATCAAGGGTTTCACCCTCAACTAAGCGCTTTCGGAATTCTGTAGTTTTGGCTCTAAGCTCATCATCAGATAGCGCTTTTATAGCTTCCTCATGTTCACCAATCGCAACCACAAGCTTACTCATACGCTTTAATTCACGAGTATTTTTACTTCCAAAAACCTTACGAAAAGCACTTCCTAACATATCAACCTACTTTCATGTAATGCGCTAAAATTAATAAGCCCATAATTTCAACAATAGAAAAGCCAGAGCAAAGAAAAGCAAAGCAGAGCATATAGCCACAAGAGCCACAAGTAAAGACACCTATACTCTATAGATTCACGTATCAGGCAGGTTTAAAAAGTGAATGAATAGAACACACTAAAGAAAAAGCACTCTGTTTATCAACCACTAAAGCCAGTTAACAAAAGAGATGACCCAGAAACCCAAATACCAACGCCACATTCATCCTTTGGCACGCCGATTTACATATCGAATAGGGTCTAGTGCTTTACCATTTTTGCGAACTTCAAAATGCACATGAGGTCCTGTTGAACGTCCAGTGCTTCCCATTAATGCAACAGTTTCCCCCTTCTTAACAATATCACCTAACTTAACCAATACTTCTTTGGCATGAGCGTAACGCGTCACTACCCCTCCTCCATGACTGATTTCCACCATCAAACCATACCCATAACGTTCACCAGACCACGTTACAACACCGGACCCTACAGATACGATATCAGAACCGTCTTTACCAGCAAAATCAACACCTTTATGCCACGCCAATCGGCCTGTAAAAGGGTCATTTCTACGACCAAATCGAGATGACATCCAACCCCATTTGACAGGTCGGCCCGCCAGATAGACGTCATTCTGCAGCTGCCTATTAGCCAATAGACTTTCCATTACATCAAGTTGCTCAGCTCGATAATCAACATCATAAGAAAGCTGTTCGAGTGCTACCAAATAATTGGGTTTTTGATAGGCAGATTCTGTCGAATCGTTACTTTCCCCGCCCATTGCCGGGCCTTGAGAGAAATCAAACTCTCCACCTCGCAGCTTAGCAACCTTAATAAGGCGTTCACCCAATGCATCTAAACGTAAAACCCTTGCTTGAACTTCTGCCATTTTTACTGACAACGCAGCCAATTGCTCCTCCGCAAGCTGCTTTGTTGCACTTACGTCGTCTTTCTGGCGTTTAATATCAGCTCTTAGCGATGGGTTTATTCCATCAGAAACAAACCAGTCGTTTGCTCTAGTTTCCCATCCCCCTATTAATACACCACCAGAGAACACAACAGTGAAAGCAAAGGTCACCGCAATAGCGATAAATGACGCCCGGAGGTGAATTGTGGTTGTGTGGCCTGTTTTTGGGTCAATTTTAATGATATTCATAATAAACTACATTACTTACGCTACAGTGGTCGTTATTATTACGGTTAACTCTCTATTAGCGCTCTTCTTAGCACTACTATTACCTGGCTAGAACATTCTATGGGTCGCGAAAATAACATAAAACCTGTCAAAGATCTTATCTTCAAGGGTTCTAGATTACATACAATGACAAAAACCTCACTGGTTTTTTCCAGAATTGATAACATCATCATGGGCTCACTACCATCGATGTTATCCGATAATTGTCACACCCGCTCTTATCGCGACGGGATATTAATCCTCACAACGTACAGCAACGCAGTCGCCACTCAGTTACGCTACAATACACCCAACATATTATCACGATTACAAAAGCAGCCATTGCTTGAAGACATTATTCGTATCGATATCAAAGTAATCGCAAAACCAAAAGAAGACTACATACCAAGCAAACGTCAACGCAGCTTAACTAAAGCTTCTCGCGAGAACTGTAATATGCTGAAAGACACCGCTGATACGGTGAACTCCGATACCCTAGCAAACTCTTTAAGACATTTAGCAAACACCTTAGAAAACTATGGCAAAGATTGAGCAATTGTCCAGTAATGAGCATACCAACCAATAGGCACAAAAAAGCCCAAATACCGGGGAGAGTATTTGAGCTTTTTATAGTTCAGACTAACAATTTACGATACCACTCAATAACAACTGTGCCGTAACAACTACTCTGCTGCCAGGGAAGCTTTCATATAGGATATCGGAGCAGTCTTCTCGTCATCAAACGTCACAATATCCCAGGCATCTTCTTGAGCCAACAGCTCACGAAGTAGGATATTATTGAGTGCGTGTCCAGATTTATAACCCTGAAATTCACCAATCAAACTTTTACCTAACAAATATAGGTCACCAATAGCATCCAATACCTTATGCTTAACAAATTCGTCCTCGTAGCGAAGGCCGTCTTCATTAAGAATGCGGTAATCATCAACAACAATCGCATTATCCACGCTGCCGCCAAGTGCTAGGTTGTTATCTCTCAGGTATTCTATATCACGCATAAAACCAAATGTACGAGCTCGACTTACTTCACGTACAAATGACGTGCTTGAGAAATCAACACTAGCGGTTTGGGTTCTATCCCGAAAAACCGCATGATCAAAATCAATAGTAAACGACACTTTAAAACCATCAAACGGCAAAAAAGTTGCCTTTTTATCACCGTCAGTCACAGTCACTTCTCGTTTAATACGAATAAACTGCTTTAACGCTGCCTGCTCTTCAATTCCAGCTGATTGAATCAAAAATACAAACGGCCCTGCACTACCATCCATAATCGGTACTTCAGGTGCACTTAGGTCCACATAAGCATTATCGATACCCAAACCAGCCATCGCTGACAACAAGTGCTCAACCGTGGAGATTTTTGTATCCCCGGATTCAAGCGCTGTCGAAAGCGTTGTATCGCCAACATTACAAGCATGAGCAGGTATCTCTACCACAGGATCCAGGTCCGTTCGACAAAAAACAATGCCGGTATTCACGGAGGCGGGTCGCAGTGTCAGATAAACTTTCTCGCCTGTATGTAAGCCAATGCCTGTGGCTCGTATCGTATTTTTCAGCGTGCGCTGTTTAATCATGTTTTTAATCGCAATAAGTCTATAAAGGAACTATACAAAGAACTGCGCGCATAGTAACAGAGTTCTTCATTGAGACCAATATCACACTTTAAGTTTGTGCGTTATTTAACCAGTTGACTGCGCAGTACTTTGCATTTCGTATATATTCCGTACAAATACGGATATATAAAGCCGAAATGCAAAGCCTCGAACACTAATCTGCCTGGCGTCTCAAAAATGTTGGAATATCGAGGTACTCACGGTTTGCGCTAGCTTCGACCATTGGTTTACGTCTCGGTTCCTGTGGGCGCACGCGGTCTCGAGCAGGAGCATCATATTGCTTATAATCCTGAACAGCTCCAACAGGAGCTCTGTTATGTACGACTTCAACAGGGCGCTTATTAGGTTTCGCAGCAGCAAGAGCCTGGCCTAGACCAGTAGCAACAACCGTCACCTTAAGCTCATCACCTAAGGACTCATCAATAACAGTTCCTACAACAACCGTTGCTTGATCAGAAGCAAACTCTTCTACAATATCACCGACTTCTGAGAATTCGCCCAACGACAAACTATCACTTGCAGTAATATTTACCAAAATGCCTCTGGCACCCTGAAGATCGACATCTTCCAACAAAGGACTACGAATCGCCGCCTCAGCAGCTTCCCGAGCTCTTTCTTCACCCGATGCTGCACCAGTACCCATCATTGCCATACCCATTTCTGACATGACTGTACGTACATCTGCAAAATCCACGTTTATCATTCCCGGACGAATAATTAAATCGGCTATGCCTTGAACCGCGCCAAGCAATACGTCATTAGCTGCTTTAAATGCATCAAGCAAACTAGTTTTAGGCCCAAGCACGTCGAGCAGTTTTTCATTAGGAATAGTAATTAATGAGTCAACATTTTCACTTAACTCCTGCATACCCGCGTCAGCAATATTCATGCGTTTGCGACCTTCGAACGGAAACGGCTTAGTCACAACCGCTACCGTTAAAATACCCATTTCTTTTGCCACTTCAGCAACAATCGGAGCGCCACCCGTTCCAGTACCACCACCCATTCCCGCTGTGATAAATACCATATCAGTACCTTCAAGCACTTCTTGAATGCGCTCGCGATCCTCAAGAGCAGACTCACGGCCAACAACTGGGTTGGCACCAGCACCTAGCCCTTTTGTGATATTGCCACCCAACTGAAGCAAAGTACGCGAATTCATATTCTTTAAAGCTTGGGCGTCAGTGTTAGCACACACAAACTCCACCCCGTCAACAGAGCTTGCCAACATATGCTCAACAGCGTTTCCGCCACCACCACCAACACCAATTACTTTAATTACCGCATTTTGTGGAACGTTATCTACTAATTCAAACATCGCTACTATCTCCCCGTCCTTTATTGTTTTTTCTTACAAGGTGCTTCGCCATTATTGCTTTAAAGTACCCAATTAGAAACTGTTAGGATCAATCCTATTAAAAATTACCCTTTATCCACGCCTTCATACGTGACATAAAACTCTCATGAGGTTCAGCTATTGTTAGTTGCTTTTGTACCGATAAAGATGCAGCCCCCGCTTCATGTTGCTTTTGTCCATACAACAACAACCCAACCCCTGTTGAATAAATTGGATTTTTAACCATTTCAGTTAAACCAGTGACACCTTGAGGTGATGCAAGACGCACAGGCATGTGGAATATTTCTTCTGCTAATTCTATCGCACCTTCAATTTTTGAAGATCCACCCGTGAGCACAATACCGGCCGCAACAAGATCTTCAAACCCGCTTCGACGCAGCTCTGCTTGAACCAAAGAAAAAAGCTCGTCGTAACGTGGCTCTACAACCTCAGCTAGCGCTTGACGTGACAAATCTCTCGCGGGGCGATCTCCAACACTAGGAACCTTGATCGTTTCTTCTGGTCCAGTCAGCTGAGTTAATGCACATGCATATTTCATCTTAATATCGTTAGCATGTTCAGTCGGCGTTCTTAATGCCATCGCAATATCATTGGTGACTTGATCACCAGCAATAGGGATGACTGCTGTATGTCGAATTGAACCTTCAGTGAACACAGCAATATCAGTTGTTCCCCCACCAATATCAACCATACATACACCAAGCTCTTTCTCGTCATCCGTTAATGCAGAATAACTAGAGGCCAACTGCTCAAGAATAATGTCTTCAACTTCTAGGCCACAGCGTTTTACGCAACGCTCTATGTTCTGCGCAGCATTCACGGCACAAGTCACCAAGTGAACCTTTGCTTCCAATCGCACGCCAGACATGCCTAAAGGCTCTTTAATACCATCCTGAGAATCAATCAAATACTCCTGTGGAAGAATATGTAGTACTTTTTGATCCGCAGGAATTGGTACTGCTTGAGCGGCATCAATCACTCGCTCTAAGTCTGGTCGCAACACTTCCCTGTCTCGAATCGCAACGATACCATGACTATTCATACTCCTAATATGGCTTCCGGCAATACCAACATACACAGAGTGAATCTGACACCCTGCCATTAATTCCGCCTCCTCTACTGCTCGCTGGATAGAATGGACAGTGGAATCAATATCAACCACAACGCCTTTCTTTAATCCTCGAGAAGGGCATGAGCCGATACCAATGATCTCTAAAGCTCCATCAACTTTGATCTGACCAACAACAGCAACCACTTTAGAGGTTCCGATGTCCAAACCAACAATCATATTGCCTGCTGCCACCCCATCGTGGTATCGAGACCGATCATTCTCTTTAATATCGAGAACATCTTCACTTCCAAACATATTACGCAGCGTTTGAGTTACCATTTTTCTTCTTCCACTTAATTGCGAGACCGTTGTCATATCGTAAATCGACTTGCTTTATGTAAGGTTTGTCTACTTCTGGCATTTTTTTGTACAACCCTACAAAACCTTTCAATTTTTCTAAGCAACGCTCTTCACTGATAACAAAAGTGATCCCCTCACTTACCGCTACCCGCCATGAAAAGCGTTCTTCTAATTCCAGCGTTTTTATTGTTAGACCTACTTGATTGAGTAGCGTATTCATTTCTAAATACCGATCAACCACAAGAGAAGCATAATCATCAGCTCCGTATAAAACCGGCAACGTTCCCAGTTGATTTACACGTTCTCCATCAAAGATCTCTTTCCTTTCGCTGATGAGTTGTGAGTCGCCCCAACTAGCCAAAGGTTTACGTTCTTGCAATATCAGTTCAACAGTATCAGGCCAGGATTTTTTCACCCATGCTTGCTCAATCCATGGTAAAGCTTCTGCCTGCTCCTTCACGTTATTAAGATCAACCTGAAAGAAATTATCTGTTAGATAAATGTTTAGCACTTTTTCAAGTTTTTGCCGCTCTATAAAGCGAAATTCCCCAATTACTTTCACTGTTTCTATCGGATATTGCGAAAAAATGCGATTTGTTAAAGTATTCCCAAAAAACAGACTCAAAACAGTTAAAGAAAACACAAAAAATGCTGCTATCAAATGTAAATAAGGAAAAACAAATTCAACATTTTTTTCACTTAAATCAGTCGCAACGTGACGTTGTTTTTTGGGCGCAGCTGCACTCGCAACAATCTTTTGTTGTTGCTTCTTTTTACTCGCATTCTCACGCTTCTTTGTCACGTTACTGTTGTCAATCATTATGCATGACCACTTCTTGAATCTGGCGCTGTTGTGCTATCAAAAACAATACCGTTTAGAATCGACACAACCAATTTCTGCATATCCAATTCAGCAGCTTTTGCCGCCATGGGAACAAGGCTATGATCGGTCATTCCTGGCACTGTATTCACTTCTAACAGCCAGAACTTTCCATCTTTATCCATCATCGCATCCACTCGGCCCCACCCTTTACAACCCACTGCTGCAAAAGCAGTCTGAGCAAGCGCTTTAAATTCTGCTTCTTGATCTTCACTTAATCCACAAGGGCACAAGTATTCCGTATTATTTGACTCATACTTCGCCTCAAAATCATAAAAGTCATTTTGTGTGACCAGTTGAATAATCGGCAATGCCGCACCATTCAAGATTGCACAGGTAAATTCTGGGCCCTCAATCCAACGCTCAAGTAAAATGGCATCATCATGTACTTTGGCTTTTGCGAATGCCTGATATAAATTTTCTTCTGTTGTCACATGAGACATACCAATACTTGAGCCCTCATGAGCAGGCTTTACCATGATGTTGCCGCCTAAACGCTCAAAAACACCCGCTAGGTCACTTTCTTCACTTACTTCAACAAAGTCAGGTGTTGGTAAGTTTGAGCCTAACCATAAGCGTTTTGTTCGTGATTTATCCATACCCAAAGCTGATGCCAATACACCACTACCGGTATAAGGAATTTTCATCACTTCCAATACCGATTGGATAACGCCATCTTCACCGCCACGACCATGCAATACAACAAATGCTGCATCAATTCCTGCTAATTGAGTAAACAGGGTTTCATCGAATGTCACATCAATTCCAATCGCGTTTACGCCTGCATTAACCAATGCCTTCAGCACTTCATTTCCACTTCGCAATGAAATAGTACGTTCAGCAGAATCACCACCAAACAACACGCCAACTTTTCCATATTGATTTAGCTGTTTATTCATTGTTTCACTCATGCTCACACGACTTCAACTGACGTAAGTTGACTCTTCGCTAACCCAGCTGCAATTGCCCCAACATTACCAGCCCCTTGTGTTAACAAAATATCACCGGGTTGCAGTACATCACTCAACACTGCAGGTATTTCTTCTTTTGTTTCTATAAATATCGGATCCACCGCGCCACGTTGTCGAATACTTCGACATAAACTGCGCCCGTCAGCTCCAGCTATTTTTTCCTCACCAGCGCTGTATACCTCCATCAACAACAAAACATCAACATCAGATAACACATGCACAAAATCTTCGTACAAATCACGTGTTCTTGAATAACGGTGGGGCTGGTTTAACATTACCAATCGTCGATCAGGCCAGCTTTGTCTTACTGCAGCAATAGTCGCCGCAACTTCCGTTGGATGGTGTCCATAATCATCTACTAACGTTACGACACCACCCTTAACAGGTTGTTCGCCATGTAGCTCAAAACGACGCCCAACACCTTGGAATTTTGATAATGCGGATACAATTGCCTCATCGGTAATACCTTCATCTGTTGCTACAGCGATAGCAGCTAGAGAATTAAGAACGTTGTGATGTCCAGGCATATTTAGCGATATAGAAAGTTCACCATCAACACTTTTTCTCAAGACGTTAAATGATGTTCGCAACCCATCATGAACAATATTTGTCGCTCTGACGTCTGCAACTTCAGATACTCCATAGGTAATAACCGGTCGAGTTACTGAGGGTAAAATATCACCCACTACACTATTATCAATACACACAACAGCCAACCCGTAAAACGGCAAATTATGTAAAAATTGAACAAATGTGTCTTTCAATTTATTAAAATCGCCGTCATAAGTGCTCATATGATCAGCGTCTATATTGGTAACAACTGAAGTCATAGGCTGCAAATGCAAAAACGATGCATCACTCTCATCAGCTTCAGCAACAAAGTAGCGACTACTGCCTAACTTTGCATTAGTACCAGCACTATTAAGTAAACCACCAATAACATAGGTAGGATCAAAATCACCTTCCGCCATAATTGATGCGATCAAACTTGTCGTTGTTGTTTTTCCATGGGTTCCCGCCACCGCTATACCATGTCGATATCGCATCAATTCAGCCAGCATCTCTGCTCTTGGCACGATAGGAATACGATTTTCACGAGCCTCAACAACTTCAGGATTATCACTATTTACCGCAGTAGATACGACAACTACATCACTATCACTGCAGTTAGAGCGGTCATGACCAATAAATACCGTCGCTCCGAACCCTTCTAACCGCTTAACCGTCACGCTTCGCTGTAAATCACTTCCGCTGATCTCGTAACCTTGATTAAGTAACACTTCGGCAATACCACACATTCCTGCCCCGCCAATACCAACAAAGTGTATTTTTCGAATCCGTCTCATTTCTGGAATATTAATCATTTTAGTATTAGGCACAAGTAGACTCCAAGCATCCGTTAACGACCTCTAACGTCGCATCATTCATAGCAACACTACGAGCAGCATTTGCCATCGCCAAAAGAGTAGTGCGATCAGAAAATTCATTTTTTAATAGCTCTGCCAGGGCAGACACTGAGAGCGATGTTTGTTGCATCACTTTTGCAGCACCTTGCTCCACCAAATGCTCTGCATTTTTTGTTTGATGATCATCTACTGCATAAGGATATGGTACAAATAACGCAGCAACTCCCGCTGAGGCAACTTCTGATACCGTCAACGCTCCCGAACGGCAAATCACTATATCAGCCCATGCATAAGCGTCAGCCATGTCATCAATAAATGCACTAACCTTTGCTTCAACACCGCATTTCGCATAAATAGCCTTCGTGTTATCAACGTTATTACGTCCAGCCTGATGTCGTATTTGAAAAACACCTTTTTGAACCAGTTGTGTCGCCTTAGGGACAGTTTCATTCAAGGCTAGCGCTCCCTGACTGCCCCCTAACACAAGTAAATGCAGTGGTTCATTCACTCTGATCGCAAAGCGCTTCTCTGGAGACGCTAATGCCACAATTTCTTGTCGAACAGGGTTACCTGTCGTTTGTACCTTATCGCTTTCAACAAATGCACTTGGAAAAGCCTGGAAGACTTTAGTTGCAAATTTAGCTAAAACTTTATTGGTAAACCCTGCAATAGCATTTTGTTCATGAATAAAAAGAGGTGTTCGGCTTAACCATGCGCCAACGCCACCAGGCCCCGTCACAAACCCTCCCATACCTAGCACCAAATCGGGTTTATATTGTCGAATTATCCCGATTACACGTATTACGGAAACTGCTATTTTAAAAGGCGCCAACATTAAGCGTTTTAATCCTTGACCTCGAACCCCTGCCACATCCAAATAGAAAATATCTAGATCATGATCAGGAACAATTTTCGACTCTAGCCCTTTCTCTGTTCCAAGCCACTTAACTTCAATACCCTGTGCTTGAAATGCTCGGGCTGCAGCAATAGCAGGAAAAATGTGTCCACCTGTACCACCAGCCATAACCAATACCCGCTGAACTGAGTTCGTCATGACACTGCCTCCTTAGTCCAGCGACTAATCCAGCTGCGCTGCTCTTTTGGAGACCCTATATTTTCAGTGTGTTTAATTGTCTTCCTTTTCACTTTCTTAACCGGTGCATTTTTAGACGACTCTATTTTTTTCGACTCATTTAGCATCGCCAATGTTTCTTTATTTACTCGTAAGATGATGGCTATGATAACCGCACTAACAATTAGACTACTACCGCCATAGCTCATTAACGGAAGTGTTAACCCTTTTGTTGGTAACAATCCGCTACTCACACCTATGTTCACAAAAGCTTGAAGTCCAAGCATGATCCCCAATCCATATGCCATATAAGCTCCAAATAAGACCTTGGCTTTTTCAGCAGCCCTACCAATGAACAAGATCACTACAACCATAAAGAGGTATAAACCAATCACAAATAAATTGCCCATCAACCCAAACTCTTCTGCTAGCACAGCAAAAACAAAGTCTGTGTGGGCTTCAGGTAAATACGATAACTTTTGAATACTATTCCCCAGGCCAACGCCGCTTAAATCTCCACGCCCAAAGGCGATCAAACTCTGAACCAACTGATACCCTGCACCAAATTGATCTGACCAAGGGTCCAAATAGGCTATTAGACGATTCATTCTATATTCAGAAGAAAAAATCATTGCAGCCCCAGCACAAAGGCTTACTGAAAGTGCCAACATATATTGAGAAAATTTGACCCCCGCCAAAAACAACATGCCAAAAACAGCCGACATAATCACAACGACAGCGCCAAAGTCGGGCTCTTTAAGTAATAAAACAATCATCCCAGACAGTATCAATACAGGTTTAATGAACCCCCAAAATTTCTCCCTAACTTCGGAATTTCGACGTACTAAATATCCAGCCACATATGCCAACACACATATTTTTGCCACTTCAGATACCTGAACGGTAATTAACCCCAAGGAAATCCAACGCGTGCTACCGTTAACGCTCTTCCCGATACCAGGGATCAAAACCACAATCAGTAGCAGGTATGCAAATACTAATAAAAAAACACCACTTTTTTTCCATACATTTAGTGATACTTGATACGCTAGTGAGGCAAACAACGATGCCATAGTGAGGTAAATCAAATGCCGTTGTAGAAAGTGAAACGGATTCCCCACTAAACGCTCTGAAATATCCATTGATGCCGACGACACCATGATAAAACCAATGGTTGCTAGGGTGATGGCGGTCAACAACAACCACACACCTAAATCCACCGGTGTTTTCGCCAACGAGGGTTCCGCTGTATTTATTGAATTAGCCACAAACCAACCCTCCTTCTACAGCAGTAATAAACTGATTCCCTCGATCTTCGAACCCAGTAAACATATCAAAACTTGCACATGCAGGCGAAAGCAACACTACACCTCCGGGTTTCGCAAGCTTTCTACTTTTGATAACAGCTGAATCTAATGTCTCTGCATGATGTATTTCACAAGCAGAGCTTAACGCTTCTTCAATTAACGAAGCATCATCACCAATCAACACACAAGCTGTTACATACTGCGTTACTGCGTTTTTTAATTCAGAAAAGTCAGCTCCTTTTCCAACACCACCAGCAATTAACACAATGCCTACTTGATAGCACGGCCCCAATCCATTCAACGCTGCAATTGTTGCCCCTGTATTCGTACCTTTTGAATCATTTATCCAGGTCACCCCATCGAATTGTCCGATTACCTGACAACGATGCGCTAGCCCCGAAAATATTCTTAATGTATTTGCCATTGATTCGTCTGGCAATCCAATTGTATTACCGATTGTTAATGCTGCGAGGGAGTTCTGAACATTATGCCCACCTGTTAGTGCCATGTCGTTAACAGCGATAACCAGCGCATCATCTCGATAAATACCATCATCTGCATTTACCCGCCGGCATTGATATACAGAGGAATCAGCCTGTTGTGGTGAAGATGTGTACAATAACGATTTCGACGAAAATGTTACAAGTTCTTTAGGATCTATAGAATTCGAAGCCGCTACCGGATACGTTTTCTGGTCATCAGCATTAACTACTGCAACATCACAAGCATTATAAATCCGCTGTTTTGCAGCAATGTAATCGGCTATACCCTCATAACGATCCAAGTGATCTGGAGACACATTTAGAATGGTCGCCACAGACGCATTCAAGGTATGGGTTGTTTCTAGCTGAAAACTCGATAATTCCAGCACATAGAAATCTACATGCCTGCCTTGTAGCAACTCATTTTTTAACGACTTGTCACTTAACGGTTTATCATTTAACAGCACATCCATTACCGGCAGGCCTATATTACCAGCAACAACAACCGAATAACCGGCTTGACGTATCATGTCGCCTACCAAAGTGGTTACTGTACTTTTTGCATTTGAGCCTGTAATAGCAACAACACGACCGCTATTTGCATTCGTTTGAAGGTGTCTGCAAAAAAGTTCAATATCTCCAATAGCCGGCACCCCCGAATCAACAGCTTTCTTAACTGCATTCTCTTTGAGTGAAACCCCAGGACTAACCACCAGCTCTTCAGCCCCCGCCATCAAATCACTATCAAATTTACCAACGCTAACTGTAACAGCAGGGTAATCCATTAATAAACGATCAAGGCCTGGCGGGTGGATACGACTATCTGTCACTGCAACAGAAACACCCTGTTGCAACAAAAAACGCGCGCAGGAAAGACCGGTTTTACCCAACCCTACGACAACTTTTTGTTTAATTTGTGACATTATAATTAACTCTATTTAATCGGACTTAATTTGTTGTTCTATCTTAACTTCAACGTCGCTAAACCAATCAATACCAAAATAACGGTAATAATCCAAAAACGAACAATCACCTTCGGCTCTGCCCAGCCTTTTAATTCGAAGTGATGATGAATTGGTGCCATTCGGAATATGCGACGCCCTGTTAATTTATAGGAGCCTACCTGTAAAATCACCGAAACCGTTTCCATTACAAATACTCCCCCCATGATAAATAACACGATTTCTTGACGTGTAATAACAGCTAAAACACCCAAAGTAGCACCCAAAGATAATGCACCAACATCACCCATAAATACTTGTGCGGGATACGTGTTAAACCACAAGAAGCCCAAGCCTGAACCCACAATTGCGCCACAAATTACAATCAGTTCGCCGGCACCTTCTAAATAGGGGAAATGCAAATACCCTGCAAACTGATGATTACCCAGAACATAAGCAAAAACTCCCAGCGCACCACCTACCATTACCGTTGGCATAATTGCCAAGCCATCAAGGCCATCGGTTAAGTTAACAGCGTTAGACGTTCCAACAATTACAAAATAGACAAATACGATATAACCCCAACCCAAATCTATTTGCACGTTTTTGAAAAAGGGAACCAGCAGCTGTGTTTCAGCTGGTGACTCTGCTGTCATATAAAGAAAAATGGCTGCCCCCAAACCGGCAACCGACTGCCAGAAATACTTCCACTTAGCAGGTAATCCACGAGAGTTTTTTTGTACTACTTTACGATAATCGTCAACCCAGCCAACTGCGCCAAACACTATAGTCACCGCAATAACAACCCATATATAGCGATTACTCAGGTCTGCCCACAATAAAGTACTAACCACAATAGCGACCAAAATAAGAGCACCACCCATTGTTGGCGTTCCAGCTTTGCTTAAATGTGACTGTGGGCCATCATCACGAATAGCTTGACCAATCTGATGATAACTTAGCTTCTTAATCATGATCGGACCAACAACGAACGCAATAGTTAATGCCGTCAACACTCCCAATATCCCACGTAACGTAAGATATTGAAATACGTTAAAAAATGAAAAATACTGCGACAAAAAATCCGCTAGCCACAATAACATTAGCCTTGCCCCTCAAGATTATTACTTTTCTCATTAGCAATGGCTTGCAAGTGAGTTATCACCCGCTCCATTTCTGCACTTCGAGAACCTTTTATTAAAATGGAAGCACCTTTTAGTTCACTGCAAATAAACTGTGCGACTTCCTTACAAGAATCAAACCCAATACCTTTTTGATCTATACCGTTATTTTTAACACCCTTATAAGTCGTGAATCCAACCAAGTAATCTGAGGCGTGCTTTCCAACAACAACCAAACAATCAATTGATTGTTGCGCTGCGTAAGCGCCAACTTCCCGATGCAATGAGGGTGAATGAACACCTAATTCAGCCATATCACCTAATACAAGACACTTTTTTCCTGACACTTCAGCTAGCAAATCTATTGCTGCATGTACCGATACAGGGTTCGCATTATAGGTATCATCAATAACATGCTGGGAACCGACAATTAAAGGATACAACCGGCCTTTTATTGCCTTAACACTTTCCAAGCCCATTTTAATCTCATCTAAGCTTGCCCCCACAGAATACGCGACAGCAGCAGAAGCTATAGCGTTGAGCATATTAAAACGTCCTAACAACGGTAGCGATATTTCAATAGTTCCAGCATTACAATTTAGTACAAATTGATACTTACCATTTTGATTAAGTGTCAGCTGTGAGCCAAAAAAATCTGCATCGCTATTCTGTAGAGAAAAACAAACCTGCTTAGTTTTGGACGTGTTTTTCTGCCAATAACTATAAAACGCATCATCTTTATTCAGTACTGCAACACCACCAACTCTTAAACTTTGAAACACTTCACCCTTGGCTTTTGCAACGTTCTCCTTCGAACCAAAACCTTCAATATGCGCATCACCTGCATTAATCACCACAGCAACATCAGGTTGAGTTAAATTTGCGGTATATGCAATTTCACCCAGGTGGTTTGCACCTAATTCAATAACTGCATACTCATCGTCTACAGACAATTCCAACAATGTTAAAGGAACACCTATATCATTATTAAAGTTTCCCTGAGTAAAATGTGTCTTTCCCTTCAAGCTCAATATGGCAGCAGTCATTTCCTTTAACGTGGTTTTTCCACAGCTTCCTGTGATCGCGACCGTCGGCAAATGAAATTGTGCACGCCACTCAGCAGCCATCTGCCCCAGCCCCACCCAAGTATCTTTTACCAAAATTGTAGGTAATGAAGTATCCACTGTTTTGCTAACCAACGCAGCGACTGCTCCGTTCTTTTTCGCTACATCAAGATACTCATGTCCATCGAAATTTGGTCCACGCAAGGCAACAAATAAATCTCCCTTTTTTATCGTTCGCGTATCAATGCTAACAGATGAAAAATCAATATCTTGACCTTTCAGTTCTCCGTTCGTTTTCATTGCAACATTAGAGATCAACATTAGCCGCCCCCTGTAATTGAACACTGCAAACGTTCATGTAATATTTTCTCAGCAATATCCTTATCGGAGTACGGATGTTTTTTTCCATTTATTTCCTGATAATCTTCATGCCCTTTACCGGCCAACAAAATAAGGTCATCATTTGCGGCATTCATTACAGCACAACGAACAGCCTCTGCTCTGTCCAATTCAACCTGATACGCTGCCCCCATTCCAATACCGCCTTCAATTTCTCTAACAATATCACTGACACTTTCGTTTCGAGGGTTGTCTGCAGTAATAACCATTCTGTCTGCGTATTTAGCAGCCATCGCACCCATTTCCGGTCGCTTCCCCTTGTCTCTATCACCCCCGCAACCAAAAACACACCACAATTTTCCTTCGCAATGGGGCTTTAATGCAGTTAATGCTTTCTCTAGGGCATCCGGTGTATGTGCAAAATCAACGACCACTCCAGGAAGCTCATCCCTTGCCCTTCCCGATATCGCCCCTGACGTAGGCAAACCTACTTCCTGCATTCTTCCTGGCACCTGAGAGATAGAATTAAGTGCCGAGGCAATCTGCTTAATATTATATTGCTGACAATGCAACACTGTCGCTACCGCCAGTAAGTTAGAGATATTAAACTCACCTACTAATTGATTTTTTATACTTTCTCGACTTTGTACGATAACTAACGTGAATTCTAAACCTCGTTTTGAATACGCTATATCTTCAGCTCGAACGTCTGCAATAGTAGACGTATGTGAAAAAGTAACTACCTCAACATCGTTAGCAATATAATTTACTAATGTCATCACATCAGCGTCATCTGCATTTAATACGACCTGTCGAATGCCTGGCCACATGACCAACTCTGCTTTCGCTTGTTGATAAGCGTCCATACTTCCATGGTAATCAAGATGATCACGAGTGATATTAGTAACCACTGCAATATCAATATTAGTACCTAACAACCTGCCTTGTGCCAAACCATGTGAGGATGCTTCCATCGACACAACATCTATATCGTCTAGGACAAAATCTGCTAACAACTGCTGTATTTGCAATGCATCCGGGGTAGTATTTTTTGTTTCTTTAAGTTGCCCCAAAATACCATTCCCGAGTGTCCCAATGACTGCACCTTTATTACCCAAAGAACCTATCGACTCTGCAATCATTTGTGTAACACTGGTTTTTCCATTGGTTCCTGTTACTGCAACTACAATTAGCTGCTCGGAAGGCATCCTCCAAAACGATGCAGCAACGCTTCCCACTGCATGCCGCAAATCCTCAAACATTAAAACGGGTACAGCAAGATCAGACCAATCAAACTCTTCGCTTTCACCCGACTCAACTATGACCGCAACGACACCTTTATCTATAGCAGCTTGAATATACTGTCGACCATCAGCCACCACTCCTGGATAGGCGAAGAAAACATCCCCAGCTTTTACAGTGCGACTATCCAATGATAAGCCCCGAACTAATCGCTTTTGGTCAATTTCGATTAGCGCACTATTTGGAAACAACTCACCTAACGTTAATTTATTTGAGCCGATACTCATGAGCTTCCACCATTAGCAAATGACGCTTTCACCCACTGCTCAGGAACTCGATCTGGAATCACTTGCTTAACACGTAATAACCCCGCCATAACACGGGAAAATATTGGAGCGGCAACTTGCCCGCCATAATACTGATCGCCTTTTGGATCATCGACGACTACGACCAAAGCAATACGTGGGTTTTCAATGGGAGCCAACCCTGCAAATATAGCGGTGTATTTATGATCTTCATACCCGCCGTTTGCACTGGCTTTATGCACCGTACCGGTCTTTCCACCAACCCGATATCCAGGAACCTTCGCGCGTTTTGCCGTACCTTTATGACCGGTAACCTTTTCGATCATTGCAAGCACGTCACCAGCAACAGCTTCATCCATTACCCGCTCAACAAAAGCGTCACTATTTGAATTGTGATTTATATCTAATTTCAACAACGATACTTGATGCTTAAGTCCACCACTACCTAGCACAGCGTAAGCTTGTGCTAACTGCAACGCGGTAACAGAAAGCCCATAGCCATATGACATTGTAGCCACTTCAATTGGACGCCAATGCTCTTTCATAGGTAATAGCCCTGCACTCTCTCCCGGAAAGCCCACTCCTGTAGACTGGCCCAAACCTAAACGCGAGAAATAATTGCTCACCGCACCAGGTTCTAACGAAAGCGCCAACTTTGTTACCCCGACATTACTCGACTTCGCAATAATGGTTCCCACATCTATAACACCGTAGTTACCCATATCGCGAATACGTTTACGCCCTACTTTTACAAAGCCAGGCGCGGTATTCACTAAGCTTTCAGGCTTCCAGCGCCCACTTTCCAACGCTGCAGATACGGTAAATGGCTTCACCGTTGAGCCTGGTTCAAACAAATCCGTTACGGCTCTATTTCTAAAATTTGCAACATCTTTACGCGCTCGATTATTGGGGTTGTACGACGGCTGATTTACCATCGCTAACACTTCGCCCGTTTTAATGTCTATTGCAACAGCACTTCCTGCATGAGCTTT
>CAJXZM010000088.1 GCA_913063125.1 uncultured Gammaproteobacteria bacterium
CAAGCAATGGAGCCTGCGTAGGCATTGGTGACGTTGATTTTCATCTGCGAGATGATCACCATAATGCCTGCAAGAATAAGTGATGCTGTGGGAGAGTGGGTAACGTAAGTAAATACCGCTTGGTACATTTGAGTCGGGTCTGTGGCGACTTCTATTGAAGCACCACGACTAAATGCAAGGTAGGCAAGAAAGGAGCCTACAAGCATTTTTATAATGCCAATAAAAATCCACCCTGGCCCAGCAACAATTAACGCAGTCCACCAGCGCAGCGGAGGTGTCTCTTCTTTTGGGGGGAGAAATCGTAAGTAATCAACCTGCTCACCGATTTGAGCTGTCATGGCAAATAATATCGATGCCGCAGCACCAAAGCGAAGAAGGTCAAAGCCGTTGTCGGTGTGTTCTACTTCGTTGTTTGTGGTGCTTTCGAGGCCAGGATAGCTTATCCAGTCGCTGAGATTGTCTGCTTCAAAATACGCTACAGCAAATAAAGCAAGGCATTGAAGTGCTAACCACAGTGGTTGGGTTCCAACCTGAAACTTGCTGATGAAGGTAATGCCGTGGGTAACGATGGGGATGACCGCGATGGCGCAGATAACGTAGCCAATCGACATTGGAATGCCGAACAGGGCTTTTAGAGCCATGGCGAGGATTGCCGCTTCGATGGCAAAGAATATAAAGGTAAAGGATGCGTAGATGAGAGAGGTAATGGTTGACCCGAGGTAACCAAAACCGGCGCCTCGGGTCAGTAGGTCAATATCAACACCGTATCGTGCTGCGTAATAACTGATCGGAAAGCCGGTAATAAAGATAACAATGCCCACGGTAAACATTGCAACCACGGCATTGATAAAGCCGTAATGTAAGGTGATTGCACCACCAATTGCTTCTAATGCAAGGAATGCTGTTGCCCCTAGAGCCGTCATGGCTACTAGCTCTGCGCTCCATCGTCGGGCTTTTTTTGCGGTAAAACGCAGCGCATAATCTTCCAGTGTTTGGTTGGCTACCCACTGGTTATATTGGCGTCGAACGCGAAAGATTTGTTGTGTTGCTCGCATTGGGTATGTTGTTTTTCTCTCAATGGGATGGGCCCCATTGTAACAGTGCTACTCCGGTGTGTAGAGGTCACCTACGTCAAATGACGTAGGTGACTGAGTCAATGTACGAATAGTCGAGTATCCATAGATTCTTAATAATCCTTGCCGGGGAAAAGCGTTAATTCACAAACTCGAGTGAGGATGTTGCAGATGTTAAGACCAATAACAATACCAGGAAATATACCAAACATAGCGGTAAGCCTAGGGCTTGCGTGCCTTATGGGGACTTCGTTACCCGTCGTTGCAGGTAAAAAGCTGTCTATTGATGATACACACTGGATCAGTGTTGGGGCAGGGATACGCACGTCGTTCACCTCCGTTGAAGATGGTGCACCAAGCGGTGACAAGCGTGGAAATGACTTTGATGTCGAAAGTGTGCGTTTGTACCTTAATGGTCAGGTGCATGAAAATATTAAATTTACGTTAAATACTGAAGAAATTGATAGCTCCATTGCGGTACTGGACGCTTTTGTTCAGTTTGAGCTAAGCCCTGCATTTAATATTTGGATGGGGAAAATGTTAACGCCTGCGGATCGTATTGAAATGAACGGTCCCTATTATGCGTTAACGTGGAATCAATATACTCAGCCTTTATATCCTTCGGATCAAGGTGGAGAAGCCGGTCGTTTGGGTCGTGATGACGGTGTGACCGTATGGGGAACCGTGAATAAGTTTCAATATGCCGTTGGTTTCTTTGATGGGCTGGAGGGTGGATCAAATGTTGATGACAACATGTTATTGGCTACTCGTGTCGCCTACAACTTCCTCAATATGGAAGATAACCCAGGATACTACACAAGCAGCACCTACCACGGTGGATTAGGCAATATTTTAACGTTGGGCCTTTCTTATCAAAGCCAAGATGATGGAACCGGAACAGCAACTACCTCAGGTGATTTTAGTGGTTATGCGGTTGATTTGTTATCTGAAACCGTATTGGGCGGAGGCAGTGTCTTAACGGTTGAGGCCGAGTATAAGGCGTTTGATGCTGACTATACCGGTGGTACGGCACCAGCGGATGTTGTTGCAGGTACGAATCCTTGTTTCTGTTTATTTGATGGTAAGTCCACGTTTGTTTCTGGTGCATTCCTTATACCTAAAGCCGTTGGCCCAGGGAAATTCCAACCCTATGCTCGTTGGGTGAAAAACAAACCCGATGATGGTTCTGATAGTGACCTTAAAGAATTGGGTGTGAACTACATTCTGTCTGGTCACAATGCACGGTTGAATTTTAATTATGGAACTGGCGATGCCAATATCAGTGGTTATAAAGGGGCTGATACAAAACGTTTGTCTTTTGGTGTTCAGGTTCAGCTATAGAAGTAAATTGCAAAAAACGTACCTAATAATATGAGAGGTTATACATTATGAAAATGAAAAAAATAGCGTCAAAATTAGCACTAACCGCAGGGGCCTGCTTACTGAGTATGTCGTTGTATGCGGCGGATACGATTAAAGTAGGTGTATTGCATTCACTGTCTGGAACAATGGCGATAAGTGAAACAACGCTAAAAGACACCGTGTTGATGATGATTGAGGAGCAAAACAAAAAAGGTGGATTGTTAGGTAAAAAATTAGAACCTGTGGTTGTTGACCCTGCATCAAATTGGCCATTGTTTGCGGAGAAGACCCGTGAGCTATTAAGTCAGGAAAAAGTGGATGTTATTTTTGGTTGCTGGACATCGGTATCACGAAAGTCAGTATTGCCGGTTATAGAAGAACTTAACGGTTTGTTATTTTATCCCGTGCAGTACGAAGGTGAAGAATCATCTAAAAATGTATTTTACACAGGTGCGGCACCTAATCAGCAGGCAATACCAGCGGTTGATTATTTGATGGATGAGATGGATGTAAAACGTTGGGTACTGGCAGGCACGGACTACGTTTACCCTCGTACGACTAACAAAATACTAGAAGCCTATTTGCGTTCTAAAGGTGTTGCTGAAAAAGATATTATGATTAGCTACACACCGTTTGGACATTCTGATTGGCAGGGTATTGTTTCTAACATTAAGAAGTTTGGTAATGCGGGAAAGAAAACTGCTGTGGTATCGACAATTAACGGCGATGCAAACGTTCCTTTCTATAAAGAGCTAGGCAACCAAGGGGTCTCTTCTGAGAATATACCGGTTGTTGCATTTTCAGTCGGTGAAGAAGAACTTTCTGGCATTGATGCTAAACCATTAGTTGGTCATTTGGCGGCGTGGAATTACTTTCAAAGTGTAGAAAATGACGCAAACGAAGCGTTTATTAAGCAATGGAAAACCTTTATTAAGGATGATAAGCGGGTAACTAACGATCCAATGGAGGCGACCTATATCGGTTTCAATATGTGGGTTAAAGCGGTTGAAAAGGCCGGTAGCACTGATGTGAACAAGGTTGAACAAGCGATGATTGGTGTTTCTACTCCTAACCTTACAGGCGGAGTTGCCGTGATGAATGCTAATCACCACCTATCTAAGCCTGTGTTAATTGGTGAAATTCAAGCCGATGGGCAGTTGGAGGTGGTTTGGGAAACCGATGGTCTGCTAGCTGGTGATGCGTGGTCCAACTTCTTACCTTCTTCTAAGGACATTATTGCTAACTGGAAGCCACCAATGACGTGTGGTAACTACAATACAAAAACCAAGAAATGTGCTGGTCAAAACTACTAACAACAGCTGATATCTTGCTAGATGAGAGGCCTTTAAAGGCCTCTCTTTTTTATTATTTAGAACGGGAACTATGCTGTGAGGCGTTTATATTTAACCTTATTTAATGTGATGCTGTTGTTGATCAGCTCACACCTTTTTGCGGCTAATGAACCATCGTTAGACGGATTAACTCATCAACTAACAACAGCAAAATTAAAACAAGTTCCACATATTATTGAGCAGCTTGAAACTCAGGGCGGAGAGCGTATGTTGCCATTGTTTAGCGCTATGCTCGCTGGAGAACTGTATTATAGAAAAGACGATAGTCGCTTAGTGCATGCAAAAAAAATGGAAAGTGGTAACTTTTCCCTAGTTGATGTTATCACCGCTGAGACGATCGGTGATGTAAAGAAAAAGACAATCAAGAAAGTTCGTGTCAATAACCGGCTGCGTACGCAGTTGCGCTCGGTGATTTCTCGGTTAACGTTATTTAGTAGTGATCGGGATACACGTGAAGCTGCGATAAAGAATATGTTAAACGCGCTTAATGAAGGCAACATTGTATTGTTATCAAAAGCCAAGGCTGACGAGGAAGACCAGGATTTGTTAGTATTGATTGATACGGCTTTATCGTTGAATGACTTATTAAATAACGCTGAGATAGAAGTGCGTTTAGCTGCGTTGGATGACTTGTCCAATAGCTTAGAACCTATCGTTAAAAGTAGTGTGGAGGCGTTGTTAGAAAAAGACGATGATGGAAATTTTATTGAGTCTGATGTGGTGTTGCGTAACAAGGCCGCTGTAGTAGCGGAAAAAATTGAAGGGAAAGTCGGTTTCTACAGTTTTTTGGAAAAACTATTCTTCGGATTAAGTCTTGGGTCGGTGTTGTTGTTAGCGGCTACAGGTTTAGCTATAACCTTTGGCGTTATGGGTGTGATTAACATGGCCCATGGTGAGTTGATAATGATAGGTGCTTACACTACCTATGTTGTTCAGCTTCTCATGCCGAATGCCATTGAATACTCACTACTTGTAGCTGTTCCAGCAGCTTTTTTGGTGGCAGGTTTTGTAGGGGTGTTAATTGAACGTGGCGTCATTCGTTTTTTACATGGTCGACCATTGGAAACGCTGTTGGCGACGTTTGGGATTAGCCTAATATTGCAGCAAATGGTGCGTTCGGTTTTTTCTCCATTGAACCGCCAAGTTGAAACACCTCAGTGGATGAGTGGATCCTTGGAGTTTAATGCTATTTTTTCAATTACCTATAACCGACTGTATATTTTAGTGTTTGCCTTATTAGTATTTTTTGCTTTGCAGTTGATTTTGAAAAGAACGTCTCTAGGGCTTAATGTTCGCGCGGTTTCACAAAATCGAAATATGGCCAAGGCAATGGGTATTCGTACTGAGTGGGTTGATGCAATGACCTTTGGTTTAGGATCTGGCATTGCGGGTATCGCAGGTGTGGCATTAAGTCAATTAACCAACGTTGGGCCTAACCTAGGTCAGTCTTATATTATTGACTCCTTTATGGTCGTAGTATTTGGTGGTGTGGGTCACTTGTGGGGTACCTTGGTGGCAGGGTTTACCTTAGGTATTACCAATAAGTTCTTAGAACCGGTCACTGGTGCGGTGTTAGCAAATATTATTGTATTGGTGTTTATTATTCTCTTTATCCAAAAACGACCTCGTGGATTGTTTCCTCAGAAAGGGAGGGCGGCTGAATGACTGTTTCTGCTCAATCGGATGCTAATTTAGCTCCACAAACATTGACTCAACGTTTTTCGGCCTTACATGAGCTACGTGATAAAGCGCCGTTGTTTTTGTCACTGCTCTTTGGCGTGACGCTTTATGCATCGGTGTGTAATTTATATGTACCTGAAGGTTCGATCTTTCACGTTAGTACTTACACGATTACGTTGCTGGGAAAATATCTGAGTTTTGCCTTATTGGCGTTGGCGGTAGATGTAGTCTGGGGGTATTGCGGTATTCTAAGTTTAGGCCATGGTGCTTTTTTTGCATTAGGTGGTTATGCCATGGGCATGTATCTGATGCGTCAAATTGGTGACCGAGGTGTGTATGCCAATCCTGACTTGCCGGATTTTATGGTATTTCTTAATTGGTCGGAGATACCTTGGTTTTGGCAAGGTTTTGACCAGTTTTGGTTTGCCATGGTGATGGTGTTGTTAGTGCCTGGTTTATTAGCATTTGTATTTGGCTGGTTGGCGTTTCGTTCACGAGTGACGGGGGTGTATTTTTCTATCATGACTCAAGCGCTAACGTATGCATTGATGTTGGCATTCTTTCGTAATGAAATGGGTTTTGGTGGCAATAACGGGTTAACGGATTTTAAGGATTTATTAGGATTTAGTTTACAGGCGGATTCCACCCGGGTTGCGTTGCTGATTTGTACTTCGGTGATTTTGGGTTTGGCGTATGTGTTGAGCCAGTGGATTATGAACTCAAAACTAGGGCGCCTTATTGTTGGTGTTCGAGATGCTGAACCACGGGCACGGTTTTTGGGATATAAAACAGAAAATTATAAAGTTTGGCTATTTGTATATTCTGGCATGTTGGCAGCTATTGCGGGTGCGTTATATGTGCCTCAAGTTGGCATTATTAATCCTGGAGAATTTTCACCGCTTAATTCCATTGAAGTGGTTGTTTGGGTTGCTGTCGGGGGGCGTGGCACCTTGTATGGTGCAATTGTTGGAGCATTATTGATTAACTATGCCAAAACACGTTTTACCGCTATCTTTCCAGAGGCCTGGCTGTTTGCCCTTGGCGCATTGTTTGTTGCGGTAACGGTATTTTTGCCGCAAGGGTTGATGGGGTTGATAAAGCGAAGTCATGTTGAGAATAACAATGTTGAGAAAACATAATGACGATGTTAGATAATGTAAGACAGACCATGCGTCGTGATCAGGTATGGCCATTTTTAATTGAAAAACAGCCTCCTAATATAGATGTTTCACATAATGTGATTTTATATGTGGAAGGTCTATCGGTTAGTTTTGATGGCTTTCAAGCACTGAATGATCTAAATCTTTATGTTAATGATGGTGAGCTACGTTGTTTAATCGGGGCCAATGGTGCAGGCAAAACAACGTTGATGGATGTGATCACCGGTAAAACGCAAGCCGATAGCGGAGATGTATATTTTGGTCAGACTATCGATTTACTGGGAAAAGATGAAGCAGAAATAGCGCAATTAGGTATTGGCCGTAAGTTCCAAAAGCCAACGGTTTTTGAAGCCCAAAGTGTATTTTCAAATCTTGAATTGGCGATGAAGGCCAATCGAGGAATATTACCTACGTTGTTAGCGCAGTTAAGTGCGGCTCAATTTGATCGTATTGATGAGGTTTTAGAAACAATCGGGTTAAAGGAACAGCGTTTGATGCTGGCGGGGGCTTTGTCCCATGGTCAAAAACAATGGTTGGAAATTGGTATGTTGCTAATAGCTGACCCACGTTTGCTGTTAATTGATGAACCCGTTGCGGGTATGACGGCACAAGAGACAGAGCGTACCGCAGAGCTGTTAACTTCCCTTGCGGGTGAACATACGGTTGTGGTGGTTGAGCATGATATGGAGTTTGTTCGCAGTATTGCAAAAACAGTCACGGTATTACATCAAGGTTCAGTTCTGGCTGAAGGCTCCATGCAAGAGATTCAGAATGATCCTGCGGTAATCGAAGTGTACTTGGGAGAATCCGATTGATTAATCTTAATGGTGTTAACCAGTTATACGGTGGTACGCAAATACTTTGGGACTTGGATTTACAGATTGCGAAAGGCTCATGTACCTGCATTATGGGCAGAAATGGTGTGGGTAAAACGACGTTATTAAAATGTTTGATGGGTTTGTTGCCCGTGACATCTGGAAAACTGCTGTTGGATGGTGATGATTTTACCCGCAAGACAGCGGAATCTCGGGCACATAATGGTATTGGTTATGTGCCTCAGGGGCGGGATATTTTTCCATTATTAACAGTAGAAGAAAACTTAAGGGTGGGTTTGGGCGCTAGGCCTGATAAAGCCAAAGAGATACCCGGTCGAATTTTTGAATTGTTCCCAGTATTAAATGAGATGATGCATCGGCGTGGCGGTGATTTGTCTGGGGGGCAGCAGCAACAGTTGGCTATAGGTCGGGCATTGGTTATTGACCCAAAGGTGCTGATTCTGGATGAGCCTAATGAGGGTATTCAGCCCAATATTGTTAAACAAATTGGTGATGTTATTACCAAGCTAAATGAAGAAGAGAATATGACGGTGATTCTGGTGGAGCAAAAGTTGGGGTTTGCTCGTCGGGTAGGAAAAGATTTTCGTTTAATGGAAAAGGGGCGAGTGGTAGCTTCGGGGCCAATGACAGATTTGTCGGATGAATTAATTGCAAAACATCTAGCGGTATAGGTGACAGTGATGAATACAACGCCGAACGCAATGCCGAAAACTACCTTGAACGCTACGATAAACTCCGTGCTCGAACGTCCCGTTGTAACAGATCGTAGCTGGTTGGCAAGGTTGGATCTGCAATTTAACAAAACAAGCAGAGGGACGCGTTTAACACGTAGCCGTCATGTTGGGCCGCTATATGTACAAAAGCCGTTCTATCCTGAGGGGAGTGATCTCGCCCACGTTTATTTGTTACACCCCCCTGGTGGTTTGGTTTCCGGTGATCATTTGCAGATTAACATTGAAGCCAAGGAGGGAACGGGTGTGTTGGTAACCACACCGGGAGCTGCTCGAATTTATCGGGCCCGTGATGAACAACCCTTGCAGCGTCAGAGTGTGGAACTTGATGTTGCCCGCAATGCCACGTTGGAATGGTTTCCGCTAGAAACGATTGTTTATAACAGCGCACATGTTGAACTTGATACGGTGATTAATTTATCTAATGGTAGCCGTTTTATGGGCTGGGAAATTAACTGTTTTGGTTTGCCAGCAAGTGATGCACCTTTTGTTAGTGGCACGTTTCAACAGTATTATCGAATATTGCGTGATGGTCGACCGCTCTTTGTCGATAGGTTTGTATTAGCGGATAACAATCGAGAGCGTTTATTGTCAGGGAAGGCGAGTATGCAAGGCCAGGCGGTGAACGGTTTTTTTCTCGCAGGTCCATGTGATGTCGATGCTAATGATGAGGTTGTCTCTGAATGTATGGCGTTATTAAGAAAATCTGCAGATAGTTTAGGGCTTGCGCAGTGTGCTGCTATATCAAAAGTTGGCGAGTTTTTTATTGGGCGTTATCTTGGGGATAGTGCCGATAAGGCTCGCCGGATATTTACTGCGTGGTGGGAAATATTACGCCCTCTTGTATTAGAGCGCGATGCGTGTGCTCCACGAATTTGGTCTACATAACGGATTAATTACTATGGAATTACTACCTAGAGAAAAAGACAAGCTATTACTTTTTACCGCAGCATTGTTGGCAGAACGTCGTTTGGCACGGGGTGTTAAATTAAATTACCCCGAGGCGGTGGCGTATATTTCTATGGAAATTGTCGAGGGGGCTCGGGATGGTAAAACGGTTGCTGAATTGATGAGCTATGGCAAAGAAATTCTTAATATTGACCAGGTAATGGATGGTGTGGTGGATTTGGTTCATGACGTGCAGGTAGAAGCGACTTTTCCGGATGGTACGAAATTAGTCACTGTTCACAATCCTATAAATTAATAAGTAAAGAAAGGAAATACGATGATTCCTGGAGAAATTTTGGTTGCTGATGGTGACATCCTTTTAAACGAAGGCCGGTCGACATTTACACTACGTATCGAGAATAGCGGTGATCGCCCTGTGCAAGTGGGATCCCATTATCATTTTTATGAGGTTAATCCCGCGTTGGTTTTTGAGCGCGAAAAAACACGGGGTTTTCGCCTTAATATTGTATCCGGTACGGCGGTTCGCTTTGAACCTGGGCAAGACCGTGAAGTTGAATTGGTGGCGTACGCTGGCGCAAGAAAAGTATTTGGATTTCGTGGGGAAATTATGGGTGCGTTAGATAAGGAAAATGATCAATGAGCCGTATTGATAGATCCTCTTATGCTTCGATGTTTGGCCCAACGACAGGTGACCGGGTGCGTTTGGGAGATACTGCACTGATTATTGAGGTTGAAAAGGATTTTACAACCTATGGTGAGGAAGTAAAATTCGGCGGTGGCAAAGTTATCCGTGATGGGCAAGGCCAAAGTCAGTTGGGTACCATTGATACCGTGGATACGGTGATCACCAATGCACTTATTGTTGATCATTGGGGTATCGTTAAAGCAGATATCGGTATCAAACATGGACGTATCGTGGGTATTGGTAAGGCCGGCAACCCTGATATTCAAGATAACGTGACTATTGTTATTGGTCCTTGTACAGAAGTGATTGCAGCAGAAGGTCAAATTGTTACAGCCGGTGGTGTTGACGCACATATTCATTTTATATGTCCACAACAAATTGAAGAGGCACTAATGTCTGGTGTTACTACCATGTTAGGTGGTGGTACAGGGCCAGCAACCGGGACTAATGCGACAACCTGTACACCGGGGCCGTGGAATATTGGCATGATGTTACAAGCAACGGATAGTATGCCGATGAACTTGGGTTTCCTCGCAAAAGGTAATGCTAGTTTACCCCTAGCATTAGAAGAACAAGTGTTAGCAGGAGCTTGTGGGTTAAAGTTACATGAAGATTGGGGAACAACACCGTCTTCTATTGATAACTGCCTTAGTGTTGCCGAGAAGTTTGATGTTCAAGTTGCCATACATACCGACACGCTGAATGAGTCGGGTTTTGTTGGAGACACGTTAGAAGCCTTTAAAGGTAGAGCAATTCATACCTACCATACTGAAGGTGCTGGTGGTGGTCATGCACCGGACATTATTAAGGCCTGTGCTGAACTGAATGTATTACCGTCGTCCACCAATCCAACTCGACCGTATACCCGCAATACTATTGATGAACATCTTGATATGTTGATGGTATGCCATCATCTTGATGCTTCTATTCCAGAAGATGTTGCGTTTGCTGATTCTCGCATTCGTAAAGAAACAATTGCGGCGGAGGATATTTTTCATGATCTCGGTGCATTCAGCATGATTGCATCTGATTCCCAAGCGATGGGACGAGTAGGAGAAGTCATTACTCGTACGTGGCAAACGGCACATAAAATGAAAGTCCAGCGTGGTCCTCTTCCTGAGGACAATGAACGTATGGATAACTTTCGTGTTCGTCGTTATGTTGCCAAGTACACCATTAACCCGGCCATTACTCATGGGATAGATCATGAGGTCGGCTCGGTTGAGGTCGGTAAGTTAGCGGACTTGGTGTTATGGAAACCGGCCTTTTTTGGTGTTAAACCCGCATTGATTATTAAAGGTGGTTTTATCGCTGCGGCACCGATGGGGGATCCTAATGCCTCTATTCCAACACCACAACCGGTACATTATCGAATGATGTTTGGTGCTTTTGGGAATGCGCCATTAAAAACTGCTGTGACTTTTATGAGCCAGGCTGCCATCGATAATGACGTGAAAAAGCAATTGGGGCTAGGTCGGCGTATTGTTGCCTGTCGAAATACACGAAAAATCACCAAGCGAGATATGGTTCTGAATTCATGGATGCCCAATATTAGTGTTGATCCGCAGACCTATGAAGTGAGAGCTGATGGTGTGTTGCTAACCTGTGAACCGGCAGACGTTTTACCTTTAGGTCAACTCTACAGTTTGTTTTAGATAATCGACATCAGGTTTGCTATTTGAGGAAATATCATGTGGGAAGTGTATCAGCGTTTGGCCTCTAATCAGGCAGAATCAATTCATGATCAATTGATATTGGATCACCTTCAGCGAGAGAAGGGACGCTTTAAAGCGATGGCGTCGTCAGGAACGGAAGTTCGTGTTTTTTTAGAACGTGGAAACACATTGCGTATTGGTGACGTTTTACGTAGCCGCTGTGGTAAAAATCTTTCTGTTATTGGTGCTGTTGAGCCGGTGGCTATAGCGAGTACCGATGATTGGGCGCAATTTAGCAAAGCCTGTTATCACCTCGGAAATCGGCACGTTAAATTACAAGTAGGTGATCGCTGGTTACGTATTACCCCTGACCATGTATTGGAAGACATGTTAGAGCAGTTGGGGCTGGTAGTTCATCATGAGCATTCGGTCTTTGTACCGGAGTCAGGGGCATACGTACGTCAATCAGAAAACCTGCCAGTGAGCCAGCGAGGGAATGACCATGGCCATCACCACCACTGATATAGCGTTATTGAGATTGCTGCAGTTAAGTAGCGCAGCATTACCTGTAGGTGGCTACTCATTCTCACAAGGATTGGAATACGCTATTGATGATGGCTGGTTACGTAATGAATCCGATATCGCCAATTGGCTGTCACAACAATTGAGTGAGTCACTTGCAGCGGTTGATTTGCCAATACTGCGCCGTCAATGTGAAGCTGCTCGTTGTTGTGATATGACGATGTTGGGGTATTGGAATGATTATATTCTGGCATGTCGAGAAACTGAAGAATTACGATTAACCGACACTGCAATGGGCTGCGCATTAATCAAGCTATTGAATAGTTTAGATTTTTCAATGAAATTGCCTGAAACCTTACATGATATTAGTTTTGTTACCGCATTTGCATTGGCAGCAAATCATTGGCAGATCGAAACGCGTGTTGCAAGTCATGGGTACTGCTGGTCGTGGTTGGAAAATCAAGTGGCGGCAGCGACAAAATTGGTACCGCTTGGTCAAACCAGTGCGCAGCGTCTACTCGGGGAATTACAATTAGATATTCCTGCTGCGATAGATCACTCAGAGGTGTTGGAGGATAACGCGATTGGAGCATCACTGCCGGGATTAGCTATGGCAAGTGCTTGGCATGAAACACAATATTCACGACTATTTCGTTCTTAACAATAAATACAACGTTATCGTTATGCGTAACGATAGACTGGAGAGATAAATAATGAAAAATAAACAAACATTACGTGTTGGTGTGGGTGGTCCTGTAGGTTCCGGAAAAACCGCGTTATTACGTGCCTTGTGTGGTGCCTTGCGAGATCAATACGAGATCGCTGTGGTAACAAATGATATTTACACGAAGGAAGACGCTAAGTTTCTTACTGAACATAAAGCACTAAGCCCTGATCGTATTATTGGTGTGGAAACGGGAGGTTGCCCCCATACGGCCATTCGTGAAGATGCATCAATGAACTTGGCGGCTATAGATGAGCTTTGTAAACGGCACGGTGATCTTGATATCGTATTTGTAGAAAGTGGAGGGGATAACTTAAGTGCCACGTTTAGCCCAGAATTATCAGATCTTACCTTATATGTGATTGATGTTTCTGCGGGTGACAAAATCCCGAGAAAAGGTGGCCCAGGTATAACCAAATCTGATTTGTTGATTATTAATAAAATCGATTTAGCACCGATGGTTGGAGCAAGTCTAGACGTTATGGATAGGGACGCAAAAATGATGCGTAAAGATAAACCCTTTGTATTTGCAAATTTGAAGAAGGAGGTCGGTTTACATGAGATTATCCGGTTTATTGTGAGAGAAGGTATGTTGCCAGAGTGTTCACTTTTAGACGGAAAGGTGGCCTCGCTGGAAGAGGTCTAGGTAAACGCCGCTACGTTGAGTAGTGGTTGTGCCGGATTCATTCGGGCGAAATTTCTACCGTATACTACAATACGTTAATAATCGAACTATTAACGTATCAGGCTAAATAGGTGTGTATCTGTTAGCGGCGGTGTTTGTTGTCGGGAGGAATTGTGTCTCATCAGTACAAATCAAAACGGGTGACGTGGGGGCCTCTTCTTTCAGTAGTATCGTTGGTTTTAGTGTTTATATCGAGCAACCCTAATCTAGTGCAAGCGGAGGTAAACGCTGACGACTATTTCTCAATGAACCTCACTGAATTAATGAATGTGGAAATAACAACGGCCGCTAAACAGGAGCAAAAAGTCAGCGATATCCCTGCCAGCGTAGTCATCATCACACGGAATGAAATAGCCCTAAAAGGTTACCGCAACTTAACGGATATTTTGAAGAACATTCCAGGTTTCTATGTAATCGAAACAGATTCCTATTATGGTGACCCCGTTGGTGTACGAGGGTATTGGACGGATACAGGGCGAAACATCAAATTCCTGATCAATGGTGATGACATGGTCGGTGATTGGAACAACAATTACCGATCGATAGGCCGTAATGTGCCGGTTAGTGCCATTGAACGTATTGAATTGGTTAGAGGACCAATGTCCGTTATCTATGGCAGTGGCGCTTTTCTCGGTGTAATCAACATCATTACAAAGTCACAATCTGAATCCGAGTTATATTCCGAAGTCAAAGTGGTAACCGGCTCTCGAAATACGAAGAGTGCCAGTATTCGACTTGTGGGAAATACCGTATTTGGACATGAAAGCAAACCCATTCGTTTAACCGTGAACTTAACTAACGAGACGTCTGATGGCCGGGAGTATGATTATGCTGATATCGTAACCAGCATTAGTAGTATCGCTAGGATGGTACCGCTGCTAGAGCATCCGGAAAACCTAACAACTAAAGGTTTGCTCAAATATGACCGAGTCTATTTTGATACCTCTCTAAATGTCGGAAAGTTTACCGTTAATTTGATGTACGGAGGGGATAGAGAGGGAGAAATCTTTAATATTACGTTTGAACCTGGATCCATTGAGGAGGGAGCCAAAACGGTTGCTTCCGTTACTTATAAAGATCAATTTAGTGATGATTTTAGTTATTCGATCAAAGCGGGTGCCTCTAAGCTTGTTGCTAACTGGAATACTCACTCCTGGTATGAGGGGCTGGAATTTATCGAAGTGATGAATACCAATGCCAAATTTATTGATATCGACGGCTTTTATGATTTACAGAAAACAACCACTCTAATTTTTGGGTTTTCTTATCGTCAAGTAGACTTGTTTCGCTACGATTGGGATTACACATCAATTGGTTTTAACGAATCGATGGAACTCAAGGATGGTGATAAAAAAGAAACCTTTTCGTTTTATACGCAATTGTCTCACTCATTTTCTGAAAACATGGATGTAGTTGCCGGTTTCAGAGTTGAGAATGAGTCTGATTATACCGTTGTAAAGGTGCGTAATGTTAATTTTGATTTATTGGAAACGCTTTTAGGTACGGGGGACGTATTTGGGCCAGAGACTGTGGAGCTCAACGGCAATCATGACAGTAGCTATAGTTTTATACCCCGTTTAGGGCTTATTTATAAATTTAAAGATTACACCTTAAAACTGCTCTATGCTGAGTCGATTTACCGGCCTGGCTTATTTCAATACAGTGAAGCCAAAGGTGTACAGCTTGAACCCGAAGAAATGAGAACGCTGGAACTTGTTGGGCAGGGTTCATTTACCGATAATTCCAATTATTCTGCAAGTTTATTCGCCAATAAGGTAACTAATCTAGCGATACGTGAAACTGAATTAGTTGACCCCGACGTACCTTCAAGCTGGACCAGCCAAACCGTCAGTATTGGTGCAGTTGATACCGTTGGTGTGGAATTCATCTTAGGTGCAAAATTTTTCAATGCGCTAAAAGTCGATGCGAGTGTAACATTGCAGGATTCCGAAAATTCCCGAGATGGATTCGAGGATATTGACCTCGAATATTCCCCCAAAGTGTTAGCCTATTTGAATTTTCTCTATTCTGTAGACGATTCACTGTCGGTTAATTTTGGTGGCCGTTACATGTCCGAGGTTGAATCATTATGGGTGGGGCCACAGGACAGTGGCAGTCGAATAGGGGAAACAACCGCAGGTTATTTCGTTTGGAATTTTAGTGCGAACTGGGATCAGGCTTTTGATGACAACACGCTAAATTTATCGCTAACGATCGATAACGTATTTGATAAAGATTATCGATTGCCTACAGCCTCTTTTTTGGTATATGCCAATGCGGGATTACCGGGTGAAGAAAGAACAGTCCAGGCGTCAGCGACGGTAACATTCTAAACTTATTTACAATAAGCCCCTTATTGAGGGAATGCGTGTTGGGACATTAACCGATGTTGGTGTAGACAGCGATATCTAAGAAGAGCAAACAAGGCAGGCGTTCAATATTTCAATGGCCTCGATACTTAATCTCACTTTAGATTATCGATAAAGCTAAATTTGCCCGCATTGGTTTACCTGGTGACTGTTACGGGGTTGATGGTTTTATCAGCTTACACAACGACACAAAAAAGGCGCCTTGTTTTGGTATTTTGACTTTATCTGAGAGTGAAAAAGGGACTTCGTTACAGTAGACTTCACCGTTTTAGAATAAACACACTAAAGGGAATGACATGAAGTCGATTAGCCGTATTACTGCTTTATTTTTTACACTACTCTGTTTAAGTTTTCTATCTGGGTGTGGAGGTTCCACCAGTGACCCTTCACCCTCTGTTAGTCAAACAATTTTTCTTGAGACTGGCGAGTCAATGGGTTTCTCTGTGAAAGGGGATGAACCTTATACGGGGCCGGGAGATAACGCTTTAATCTATAAGTGGACGGTTTATAAATATGGAGATACACCTTCCGGGTTGACGACTATTGGCACAGATGTTCTGGACGTTAATTATCTTGCAGTGGAAGGGGATGAGCAGTATGGATATATTGGTGTAACACTCAAGGTAACGAAAAAAGTAGAAAAAACTCCTGGCTTAGTCAGTGTTACCAACTCAACATTTCGCTGGGAAATTAAAGTGGGCACAGCCTCGCAATCAGCACCAGAGTGGAATGGGGATTTTTATTACAATAATAGTAATGATGTTGAATCCCTTGTTGGGTTTGATGCAATTTCAGGGGATTTATCAATAACTCGTATCGGTGCGAGTGTATTGCCAAATCTAGAGAATATACAGTGGGTGGGTGGTGATGTTTCTATCTCATATAACGATGGCATGAAGAGCCTTGTGGGGCTTTCGTTAGCATCTGTTCAAGGGGATTTGTATATTAACGGTAATTACTCATTAAAAACATTGGCAGGGTTGGAACATATAGAGATTGTAGGCGGTGGTTTACAGGTTAAGAATAACGTCCAGCTAGAAAATATTAGTGGTCTGAATAATATTGAATCAGTCGGTGAAACATTAACAGTCGAAGGTAATACTAAACTGATTGATGTGAAAGGTCTGGAAAGTTTGCACTCCGTTACGGATACGTTAAGAGTCTATGATAACGATAACCTTCAATCTTTACAGGGTTTAAACAATCTTCAGGTTGTAGGTGGCTTGCAAATTACACGTAATAAGGCATTGGCCTTTATTCAAGCGCTTGGTGGTATTGAGTCGTTAGTGGGTGATTTGTCTATCAATTTTAATTCTGCTTTGGATTCACTTGATGGTCTTCAAAACATAGCTACGGTGCAAGGGGACGTTGAAATTTCAATGAACCACGTAATGTCATCCCTGCAAGGGCTAGATAGCTTAGAAAACATTGATGGATCGTTAAAAATATTCAACCACAATACACTAGAAACTCTTCAGGGCCTTGATAATGTCGTATCTATTGGTGGAGAGTTAATTTTGAGTGATAACGACGTGTTAACTCAAATCAGTGGTTTGCAAAACTTGGGGTTTGTGGGTGATGATTTTAAGGTGCTTAATAACCCTGTGTTGTGTCAAGTAGACGTTGATGCGCTGGAGCAGCAGGTGATCGCCGCTAACGGTATTGGTGGTGAATTGCAGACTGATTCAAACAACGGCTGCTTATAGTCACTTTTTTCAAATAGGTACAGTCTCAATAGTCTGCGTAATAAACAACGGGAAATGTTAAATAGTATTTAACATTTCCCGTTGTTTATTACGCAGATATATCGCGATATACTGACCCCTTTTGCACTCAATAAGCTAACAACAGATAAACTGTTTTAAGGTGGTTGGTATATGCGTTCCAATATAGTGTCTTTACTCTTAATAACCGCAGTGTTGTTGTTACAAGGTTGTGAAACCCTTTATTTTAATACCATGGAGAAGGTTGGGGTACACAAAAGAGATATCCTTATCGACCGTATAGAGGATAGTCAGGAAGCACAAGAAGACGCAAAGGAACAATTTACCAGCGCTCTTGATCAGCTAAAGCAGATCACTCAGTTTGATGGTGGTGATTTGGAATCACTGTATAACAAGCTCAATGATGAGTATGAAGATAGTGAAGAGGCGGCAGAGGAGATCCACCTGAGTATTAATAAGGTTGAATCGGTTGCAGAAGCCTTATTTTCAGAATGGAATGGTGAATTAAAACAATATACAAGCCAGAGCCTGCGAAGTAAGAGCCAATTAAAATTGAAAGCAACTCAGCGACGGTATAAAAAGCTGATTGTGGCGCTACGTAAAGCTGAACGATCGATACAGCCTGTTTTAAATTCGTTAAAAGATAATACGCTCTATCTGAAACATAACCTGAATGCGCGTGCTGTTGCATCGTTAAAGGGGGAGTTTAGAACGATTGACGCGGATATTAAGGCGCTAATTCAAAAGATGCAAAAAGCGATTTCAGAATCAGACATGTTTATTGAGCAGTTGCGGGGCTAGTTACATCGACTGCTGATCCAGTAACCGTTCGTTCAATAGGCACAGTGGTGGTGTTAGGCGTTTCTATGGGTTGCCAAATTAATAATTAACCCTTGAGCGATGTTTTTATTTAATTGGTTTTTATCTGCAGTAAAACCAATATTCCCCATCCATCCGCCGCCAAACGCTAAACACATAATGGAGTAGGCAACATCGCTACGCCTGTCTGCTGGAGCAAGGGGTAGGTGTGTTGCTAGCTCTTGGTCGAGGCCGCTGTGAAAGGTATCGTATATCTTCTTAACAGCTTGTTGTACTCGCTCGTCATGTAAACTAACGGGCAAAAGTGCAGCGACTAATCGGCTGATAGGGAGGGTGTTAAAGTCGTTACTAAAAATATAATCAAGGCCGGAGTCAAACCGGTTATCGGGTGCAGATGACTCGATGATGTCAAATACCTGATGAGAGACATTATCTATGATGCGGTCAACGGCAGTTTGTATCAGTTCCTCTCGATTACCCACGTAATGGCGGATAATGCGACGCGCTACGCCTGCCTCTTCTGCCACATTATCTAGTGTTGTACTTTCGAGCCCTTTTTGTACCATACAGCGTTCGAATGCATCCAGTATTTGTGTGACACGTTCAGTTTTTAAGCTTTTACGCCCCATATGGTGCTCCCAATCGTATTTTCTAGGGTAATGGATCGCAGTGTAATCAGGATTAGTTGGGATAACCAGTGAGTATTTGTGTAATCAAATGGCATATATGAGGATGAGTGTTTTTTAGTCAAAAATGCGATGTGAGATATTGGCCTTCTTTTGTGTGCGATATCTCTTACAGTGCTGTGATCCTTTTGCGCTAAAGTGGCGGTGGAATATCTGCAAAAATAGCTAACCTATTGAATGTAAACGAAAATATATTTATGGGTTAAGTGGGTTTGGAAAAATGTCCTTACCCCCCCTATTGAGCGCTGTCAGAAAAACGATAAAGTGGGCTCCGTACTCAAGGACACAAGGGCAAAGGATGTAGCTCTACACAGCAGGATGTTGTGTTAAAGGATCTTGATATAGGATGTATCAAAAAAGAGTATTGAAAAGGATTTAGAAGGAAGAAAGGATTATCAATGAGCCTCCACGGATTTGGAGTCCATAAGGAGATTGCTGCTAAGGATTGTAAGCAATGTGCACAAGGTTTGTGCAAGGACAAATCATGGAGACCACGCTGATTCGCGTGGACGTGATGAGGGATATTCGTTATGGATGACGATAAAAGGATTAGGGTACAACTGAACAGAGCGAGGCACGGATATAACCGGCCCCGCTTTTGTTGTTTCTGGCCCCTCAAAATGTGATATTTATTGGATATTTTTTAGCTAATTTCTTTTGTTTTTCTCTATATCAGCCCCTTGTTCGGTGTGTAGTGGCCTGTACCGGCATATTGAAGGGTGCTAAAAAAGGCAGCGGCGGCTAAGGTTGCGGTTATTTTAAAGAATTAGCACTACACTCAAAGTATTAACGCCTATTTCTTTGAATACCAAAAGAGGTATGTACAATGCTGCGCAACAACCCATTGATTTCTTTGCTTTTTATTCTGTTTGCTTTCTCATGTAGTGAATCGTTATTTGCGGCGTCTGTCAGCTCAATCCTGGTCGAGGCTGAAGAGTGGGAGGGGGCAACTCAAAAGGATGGCACTGGCCTTTACTGGGAGATTATGCGAAGGGTGTTTGAGCCAGAAGGCATAAAAGTGAATACAAATACCTCAACCTTCAAGCGCTCCGTGGGGTTACTAAATGAGGGGAGTGTTGATGCCATGATGGGCGCCTATAAGGGCGAGGTTAAAGGCGGTTTATATTCAACGTTGCATTTTGATTATGATGAAGTGAGTGCGCTCCATAGAAAGGATGTTCAATGGCAGGGTGAAAGTACTCTTGAGAATAAGGAAGTTGCATGGATTAGTGGCTATAAAATAGCTGAGTTTTTAAGTGTTTCTATGAAAGTTCACGAATATTATGAACGTAAAAAAATGATCAAGCTGTTGGACGAAGGAAAATTGGATTTTGTTATTGAAGCTGCTTATGACTTAAAAAAAGAGTTAGAGAAAGGCTATGTTGACGCGAAAAATTTTGAATTACACAAAGTGAAGGAGGTCAATATGTATGTTGTGTTCTCTGATGATGCGTTAGGAAAAGAGCTTAGGGATATCTTCGATCGTCAATTTAAAAAGCTTGTTGATAGTGGCGAAGCCAAAAAGCTTTTTGATAAGTGGAACTGGCCAACCTTTCCTGACTAAACGCGTCTTTGTGAACGAGCACTTTGTTACGTACTTGTTCCAAATGAAGGGATATTCCTATAGTCTTTTAGAGGATCTAGTCGCCTAAAAATAACAATAGCTGTTCACCTTATGAAGTTAAGCCTACATCTTTTTCTTTTTTGTTTATGTCAATTATCACTTTTAAGTCAGGTTGCGGTAGCAGAAGAGTCCACGGTTAGGATCGCGTTGCGTAAACCTTTGCCGAGTAATGATGTGCATCACTTAATGGCTGGGGTGGGCAGCGTAGACATAACACCCCCGGCAGGTATTCCGTTAAACGGGCATTCTACGTGGAGTAATGTTAGTCGTGGTGTGAGAACCCACCTTTTTGCAAAAGCTTTTTACCTTCGTTCGCCCAAGTCAGAGCCCATTGCTATTGTGCAACTGGATTTGCTCACAGGGGAGAGCATGCTGCATCATCGAGTAGCGGAAATTATCGCGGAAAAAACGGATATTCCAGCCCATCGCTTGAATCTCAGTGCCACCCATACTCACGCTGGGCCCGGTCAGTTTCACAGTAGTAATACATTTAATGCTTCTGCTTCTAATCGCTCGGGGTTTGACCCCGGCGTTTTTAATTTTTTGGCCAATAGAATAGCATCGGCGGTTATTCAAGCCTACGAAACACAAAAGCCCGCCAAAATTGCCACGGGTAGTAAAAAAGTATGGGGTTTTACGCGTAATAGGGCGATGGAACCCTTTGTTGCGAATCCAGAAGTAGAAAATAAAGGTCTAACTGCGGAAAGAAAATTCCATGCCATTGATCCTGACCTTCATATGGTGAGGGTGGATGTGTTATCAGAAGACGGTTATAAACCGTTGGGTGCTTTTGCGACGTTTGGTATTCACGGTACGGGTGTTCTGACAAAGGGTATGGATCTCTACAATGGAGACGTGTGGAGTTACATCAGTCAAGATGTCCAATGGAATATTCAACATAAATATAATACACCTTGGCAGCCGGTAATGGCCCCTTTTGAAGGTACGCACGGTGATATGGCCCCTAATGCTGTTCGAGAAAAAATGGGCTTTATGGAGGCTCGTCGAATTGGCCGAGGTATTGGTCAGCAAGCATGGCAGTTATTTGAAGAGCTAGGGGATACTCTCACCGGGGACGCACAAATAGCCATGGGTATGAGAGAGATAAATGTACTTGGCGCTCCGAGTATTGGCGATGTGTCATTGTGTGAAAGGGGGGCGTTTAGTTTAGCGCAGATAGCAGGGCCCGATGAACATAGCTCTCCTATTATTTATGATCTGCCGCCATTTAAGCGAGGCTGGCCAGATGAGGTATTTAATGAAAGCTGTCAAGCTGAAAAAAGACGCGCGGGTTCCTTTTTACAAGAGCTTGTATTTGATCAATTGGATTTCCCTTACCTATTAGATCTGCAAATCACACGAATTAATAACTTTCTTTTGGTAAGCGCTCCTTTTGAACTCACTGTGATGGCTGGTCAGAGAATAAAACAGGCTTTGCAGAAAAGTATTGCTGAGCGTGATGTAGATATAAAGCACATTTCAATCAGTAGTGTTGCCAATGGATATTTTGGCTATGCCGTCACGCCTGAAGAATACAAACTGCAATGGTATGAAGGTGGAAGCACAATCTATGGCCCTAATACAACGCCTTTTCTCGCGCAGCATAGTAAGGCGTTGTTCGAGGAGATAATAGATTCTGATAGTGTTAGCGATCTACCCAATGAGTGGGTATTTCAATTAGAAAGTGAGCACTATATGCACCAGCCAGTGAGTTTTAAATACTCTAGAAAGCGTGAGGGATCAGTAGAGTTTGTTGATGCGGCCATTAATCAAGAAGCGTATCGAATATTTAAATTTTATGGTGAGCCTATTGGTAATATTGCATGGCATGAGAGGCTTATAAAAATAGAATTTATGACCGCTGATGACGAATGGAAAGAATTGAGGAAAGATAATCGACCCGTAAATGATTTAGGTTATGATATTGCCATTATTCAAGAAGACGATGTCGATGAAAATGGTCGTCAGTTGTATAGCGTACGTTGGTATAACCCTGAAATAAATCCTGCGAGAAAATACCGTTTTGTGATATCACCTCGCAAGGATCAGGACGTTTTTTACTCTGCTGTTTTTAATTAGGTTTAAAGGCCTGTTGGGACTGTGAATTGATCTTTATTATTGTTCCTCCAGTATGTTAGTAAATGATCCGTGAACTCCATTCTAGTATAGCTCCGTTCCAGGAACCATAGTAGCAACCTCAACTAAACTGGAAGCAGTTACCGTCAATGGACCGAATGCCTGCGGTGTTTATGATCAAAGGGTGAGGGCGTATGTTCGCTGAGGCTTACAGCTTTTTTAAGGTGGAAGAGAGCAATGGAAGTTACCTTTTTATAAAGTCAAAAAAATTGGGGTTAGAATCAAGAATGATCAAAAAGAACCCCAAAATACATGGCTAAATATGGACATGTATGGCTATATGTAGCCAAGTTGTGTCTATATTTGGAAAAATTACCAGATTTGGATATGAGATGTATTTAGCTGTTAAAATGTGAGTTATGGATCAGGACTTAGAAGACTTCAAAAAACTAATCGTGTCAGAGACCGATGAACATGGAATTGTGTCAACATGGGTTGGGGAATGGGCTGAATCCTTCATAAACGAGGAGAACGTCGAAGATATAGTTGGGCTGCTTGCAAAACAAAAGGGTGACGCAAGCCTTGAGTTCTGGAAGCGAATCAACAGTGCTCCGGTGTGCGATGAGGAATGGAGCAAAGTGATCTATATAGGAAGTGGTGTATCTGGTTCTGAAAATCATCAAAATAAGTTAAGAGAAAAAAGTAAGCATGTAGTGGAAATTGTTCGGAATACTAAATTCTATCAAAAGAACATGAACTCGTTATTTAGACGTAAAGGATAGCTGTAAAATTTGTCTTTAACGAGTAAATTCACTCGAAAAGCTGTGGCGCCTTTGTGATCGCTTCGCTTTTATCACAAATTCACCCCATCTTTTCAATCGAGTGATCGTAGGGCGTTATTGCGACATGATGTTGCATAAGTATATGTTGTAAGCAGTTTTTTTTTTTCACTATTTGAGGAATTAACT
>CAJXZM010000089.1 GCA_913063125.1 uncultured Gammaproteobacteria bacterium
GGGCTTTCTTCTTTTACTTTGTTAGGATCAATTGCAAGAATAGGCTGATCATCTTTTTTGTTTTTATCGAGGTATTCGGTTGATAAGAATCCGAATAAAGAGCTTGCATCAGCAGGACTGTCAGAGTCGTTCGATTCGGTGTCTGACATAGGTGCATCGCTATCGACACGATCACCAACCCATTCAGGCATAGTCTCTTTATTAGTTGAGGTTGTTGCACAGCCAGTGAGGAATAGGCTGGCTAGTAAGCAACTTAAGGGGAGGGGGTTAGTAAATCGCATCAACAGACTCCTCTCTTATCTCATGTTTCGCAAAACGTCCAGGCTGGAGTTTCGATAAAGATTTGTAGCTTTTTTGTACCCATTCATCCCAGATGCCATCTTTTGTTCTGTCCGCATTGGCTCTAAATATTTCAATGGCCTTGTCTTCAATGGGGAGTGCTTGGTCTTCAAGTAATAATTCATATTCTTCTAGGGTTTCGTCATCCAAGCCCCGAGGGCGCTCACTTTCTAGAATAGATTGAGCAAACAGTCGATAAATCTCCCCAATTTGATAGTTTGCAGCAGTGGTGAACTCAAGGATGCCAATGCCTGCAACGCGACCATATGCTTTGGTAGCAACTTTCATGGCGGCTTTTTTCTTTTTTAGAGAACGCTTTAGAGGTTGCTTCAATTTCATTCGATTAAATGTATCGAATAAAGGGCGAGCAAGCTCGTTGGATGCAAATGCAGCAAGATACTGGGTTCGGTCGGTATTTTCTGGACCGCCATTTTTGTAACTTTGAACAAGTTTGTTGAGCCAAAAGCTACGCTTTCGGTCATCTCCAGTATTCCCGTAAAGCTCTGCTAGTCTGAATTGACCTTCAGTGCGAAGAGGCAGAGGTTTTTCAAAGGCCCATACATATTTCTTATAAAGTCGAATGGATTCTGAGCTGTCACCGCCTGTGTCAACCAATTTGGCTGCTTGCCAGAGTGCTTCTCTTGCGATATCCGGGTTGCTTTCCATATTTTTGGCGGCAATGATCTCAAGCTCTTTGGCTGCTTTGGCCCAATTACCAGCTTTCTCGTAAGCAAGGCTGAGTTTGGCGGGCAGGGTGCTTATCAATTTGTGCCTTGGGTAGCTCTTTCGGAAGTGCTCAAGTACGTCGATAGCTTTGTCCCAGTCTTCTAGCTTTAACAAAATATTGGCGGCGTCGTATTCTGCTGTGGCCCTGATTTTTGCAGTTGGTTCAATCAGTGCTACACGAAGGTAGCCTGCTGCTGCCTCTCGAAGTCTGCCTGCCTTATCAAGCGCTTCGGCTTGTTTGTAGACCGCTGTTGCACGTCGGTCATGAAGGTTGGATTGTTGTTTGCGGGATAACCCCGTAAAACCTAGGACTTTCGTTAATGCATCTTCTGCCTCAGGATATAGTTCAAGGTCAAATTTCGCATTGGCAAGAGTTAGCCAAGCTTTTTGCCAAAGCTTTTGAGGTGGAGGAGGCATGAGTTTAATAAGTAGTTCACTGGTTGTGATGGCACCATTGATATCGTTAATAGCTAACTGATCTTCTATAACACCATCAAGGATGCTGGGTGTTTGTTTATGAGCAGGGAATGTCTTAGCAAATTGCAGAGAGCTAGATGTCTTTTTTGCAATCCAGCCGCGTTTGGTAGGATCGCTATCTTTTAGTGTTTTAATGAGCTCCTGGTATGAGAGCAGAGCAAAGTAACCGGCTTTAGATGAATCCTCACTGCTCGGGTATTCATACGCTGTACGTTCAAATTCTTCGACGGCAGATTGAAACTCTTTGGCGGAAAACAGTGTTTCTGCCAATAGTTTATTCATTTCTGGTGCTGCTTTGTTGTGAGGGAATGTTGCTAAGTATTCACGGTACCAGCGTGCGGCTGCCATATAGCTCTTAGGTTTTTTATCCCCTTGGGCGACGGCATGGTAATGATGTGCCAGTTCTACTAGATGTTGTTGTAAGTCAGCTTCGTATAGTGAACGAGCCTCTGGTGTTGCTTGTTTCCAATAGCGACTGTAAAGGCCATAATTTTTAACAAAACGTTCTTTATAGGGAAGTACTAAGCTAGGAAAGCCGCCTTTAAGGAAGGTTTCAATGACTTTCGATGCCATTGACGGTGCTTTGGGGTGTAGCGGATGTACCGTAGAGAATGCTTCGTAGGTGTCAGCGGCATCACGGAAGCGTTCTTGGAATAAATACAGAGAGGCGAGAGTGTTGTATATATTAACCTCGTAGATACGAATTCCGCGTTCTTCAAAATAAGCTTTAACACTTTCAGAGCCTTCAAGATTGGAGAATGCTAAAGCAGTTACACGCAAGGCATCGGTCATTACTTTTTGCTGTGTTTTGGTTAATTCTTTAACGGGAGGTTCTTCTGCTTCACCTTTAGGTAAATAAGTTGCGACTACATTATCAGTTGTCGGTGCTGTTTCAGATGCGTCACTAGAGGGGTTTTCTTCTACTACAGGTTTTGGCTTTGGTGTTGGCTGATAAATATCCATCAATGCGACAAAATCGTGAATCGCAAAATCGTAATCACTTAACTTATACTGTGCCCAGCCGTGTTTATATAGGGATTGCTCATAAAAAGGTGTGCCTGATCCAGCGGTAATAATAGTCTGGTACGCATCTGAGGCACCTTCGTAATCCGTCAACAAAAATAATTGTTCGCCACGACGAAATTGAGCTTCGTATATGTATCGGCTTTTTGGGTACTCCATTACCAGCGTGTTTAGCGTTGCCAGTGATTTTTCTGGCATTGCATCCAGATCGTAGGCTTTGGCTAAAAGGTAGTGAATTTCAGAGAGGTCGGTACCGGGTTCTGCTTTGGCAATAATTTGTTCGTATATTTTAATGGCAGTGATATAAGTGAGGTTTTCATCAACGGCGTTGGGTGTCGGTGTGGCCTGTGCTGCTACATTGATGGCAACTTGAGGGGATTTTGATGCTATATCTTGAGCGTTTTCTAGAGTAGCTGACGGTTCTTCAGTGTCTTCTGAGCCTATTTCTGCTAGTAGCTTTTCTTCTGTGCCGACCATTGTCAGGTCTGCCATGCGCTTTAAAATGGCATGCCTCTCTTCTGGTTTTGAAAACAATGAGAGAGCTTGGGTATACGTGCTGATTACTTTACCAACAGATACGCTTTCTAAAGATTGGCTATGGAGGGTAATATCCACGCGCTTAAGGTCGCCAAGGGTTTTTCCAGTGGCATGGCGAGGAATACTATATTCCGAACGAGGTTCTGAATGAGAGCAAGCCGCTAACATTAGCGTGACGAATGCGCTCAAAAAGATTGTTCTTATTGTCTTTGTTCGATGTATTGAAATGCGGCTCACGGGTAATAACGATCCGTTACTGCTTAATATTATTTGGCATTGATTAATATATGAGACTAGTCAATGAGTTAGCTGTTTAGCAAGTTTTACAGCAATGCTTTTTAGAGCGTTGCAGTAGTTTGCCACAGGATGAGGAAGCATACCCGATTATCTATTAAAATATATGAATAAACGGCAGATTTTGAAAGGCTTTATGAAAACTGTGTACGGGTTATACAATTAAGCATGTTATTAACGTCAAATTGATGACTTCTTGGGTCCCTGCAGTAAAAATAAGGTTAATGTCGACGAGGTTTCCTATGGTAGAGGGAAGGACAACCCGGCTATAGCCATATTTATGGTATGACTTTCTTATCAGGGGGTGTTTTTTTAGCGAGTATCTGGTTTTTTGCGTAACAGGACCTTGCAGCCTCCTATGTGCATGGTGTTCCAGGAACAGATACTGCCATGAGCCATATGTTTGGGACAATAGGCCTCGGTGTCAATGAGGCCTATTGTGGTAACATTTCTCCAGTGGAGGGAGTAGGATTACACCGCCCGCTATACGACCTATATTATTAGTCGAATCATTTAACCTATTTAAATTGGTGCCTTACATAGTATGAAAATTGTTGTTGACGAAAATATGCCCCTATCCGATGCTTTTTTTAGCGGTTTCGGTTCGCTCGTTTACAAGGCTGGACGTTTAATTACACGAGATGATTTGCTTGACGCAGATGCGTTGTTTGTTCGCTCGATAACTAAAGTGGATCAGCGTTTGCTCGAAGGCACCAAGGTCGGGTTTGTTGGTACAGCGACGATAGGTGTGGACCATATTGATCAACGCTATCTTACGAAACAGGGCATTGCTTGTGCATCTGCCCCTGGGTGTAATGCCAATGCGGTGGTAAATTATGTGTTGACCTGTTTGTTGGAGCTGGAAGTCTCACGTGGTATTGATATTGATGCTGCGCAAGTGGGGATTATTGGGCTTGGTAATGTAGGGAGGCGGTTAAAAGCATCGCTTGAAACCTGGGGGGTAAAGGTTGTCGCTTGTGATCCATTACTGGACCCCAGGGATGTCGATGGATTAGTTTCAATGGAGGAGGTTTTACAGTCTGATGTACTTTCGCTGCATGTACCTATGGTGAAAGAAGGGGCATACCCCACGCATCATTTGTTGAATTATAAGCGGTTAAAAAACCTTAGACAGAATGCTGTGCTTATTAATACATCAAGAGGTAGTGTTATTGATAATCGTGCTTTGCGGCGTGTGCTTGCGGATAGAAGTGATTTGTCGGTAGTGTTAGATGTCTGGGAAAATGAGCCCATACTTGATCGTGAATTAGCGAGTATTGTTGATATTGCTACACCGCATATTGCAGGCTATAGCTATGATGGCAAAGTCAAAGGGACGGAAATGGTGTATCAGGCATTCTGTCGGCACTTGGGTCTAGATGTATCGATAACATTGAATGATGTTATCGACCATGCGCTAGATGTGACGTTGGACCCCGTCGTCTTGGAAAACAAAGGCAAGGTTGTTGCACTATCATTGGTGAGCGCTGCTTATTCAGTCATGGTTGATGATATTGGGCTAAGAAGTACGTTAAAGCAGCCAAGGGAGCAGCGAATAGCTGCATTTGATCAATTGCGTAAACATTATCGATTGAGGCGAGAGTTCTCAACCATTTCAGTTAGAAATAAAGAATGGATGACAAGCATCATGTCAAAACAGGACCTGAATCGATTGCATGCAATGGGTTTTTGCGTATAGATTCTATAGGTTTATGTTTGGTTTTTTGTGGGCTACCGTGCCAGTGCAATATGGCCGTAACCTTGTTGTTTCATTGTAGGGAACTTCCATGAATCTGTGAGTAAGCTACAAGCGTGTTGAATCATCGTTTCTGTGATAGGTGTTTCATTGCCAAATTCATCAACAATGGCCCCACCATTAAATTGGTTTTTCGCCGCTTGATTGAAAGTTGCATTTAACGTCTTCATATTTACAACGGTTTTTATCATGAGTTTGCCTTATTCTAATGCATTGCTTGAGGTGTCGTTGGAATATCGGCCCAAGCTAGGATTGGGTAAACGTACTGCTTACTTTATTGCTCTTGTGTTGCTATTAGATGACAATGCGCCTGGTTTTTGTAAGCGTTCTTTCAGTATAACCAGTGACGTAAATGTATCCACGTTATTGATGGATCGTAATGTAATGAAAAGTATCACTTTGATATTTTTTGCAACCAAACCCTTTAATCGGCTTGACGTTGAGTATGTCTCGATCTAGCAAAGATGATTAAGAGGGGCTGGACAGTATAGCTATAAGGTGCCAAAACATGAGGAAACATCTTCGGATTGGATTGATAGTAAACCCATTGGCTGGGATTGGTGGTGCTGTTGGACTTAAAGGTAGCGATGGCCAGGAGGTAGTGGAAGAGGCGGTTAAGCGGGGCGCAATTAGAAGGGCGCCATTAAGAACTTTGCATGCCCTTGAACATATGTGTGATTTATTTGATTGCCTTGAGTTTATTTGTTTTCCTGGTTGTATGGGGGGAGATGTTTGTCGCGAGGCAGGAATAGTACCAACGGTTATTACTGAAGGTAATCCAGAAGGGGGAGGTTTTATTGAAAATTGCCCTTCAGCTTACTCTGTTAAAACAAGTGGGGCAGACACAAAAGCTGCAGCTCGTGCTCTGAAAAATGAAAGCGTTGATCTTATTTTGTTTGCTGGAGGAGATGGCACTGCACGAGATATTTGCGATGCAATTGGTAGCACTGTTCCAGTACTAGGGATTCCCGCAGGCGTGAAAATTCATTCAGGTGTATATGCCGTTAATGCTGAAGGCGCCGCTAATATTGTTAGGATGTTAGTTGGTGGGGAAATGGTGTCGATTGCTCCGGGAGAGGTTCGGGATATTGATGAAGATGCGTTTCGAGTTGGTGTTGTTAAAGCAAAGTATTATGGAGAACTAATGGTACCAAACGAAGGGCGTTATCTTCAGCAGGTAAAGTGCGGAGGTCGACCTGTAGAAGCATTAGTGTTACACGATATTGCCGAGGAAATTATCGGACAAATGGACGACGAATTTTTGTATGTTTTTGGGCCAGGTTCAACGACAGGAGCGATTGTCGAACAGATGGGGTTAGAGAATACGCTGCTAGGAGTTGATGTTGTTAAAGCACAAGAGATTGTTGCCAATGATATTAATGAAACTGATTTGCTGCTACTTGTTAAAGGTCAGGCATGTAAAATAATAATTACGTTGATTGGAGGGCAGGGGCATATTATTGGACGAGGGAATCACCAGATTGGTCCGGAGTTGCTCCGTGAAGTGGGTAGAGAAAATATTGTTGTGGTATCAACGCCCTCTAAAATTGAAGAACTAGAAGGGCGCCCTTTATTAGTGGACAGTTATGATGACGATATCAATAAGATGATGAAGGGGGTTGTTCCCGTTGTTACCGGTTTTGAAAGTACAGTATTGTACCGGGTAGAGTAAAAAGAGAAGAGGGGTAAAATGCAAAATATTTTTGATAAAATCACTGATGGAATTGGAAGTCATCGCAATGAAAATAAATGCGTGAATAATGATGCTCGACGATTGTTTCATGGTCGAGGTCATTGTTATGATGCGTTGGAATTCGTTGCGGTGGATTGGTTTTCGCCCTTGTTGCTAGTGTCTTTTTTTAAAGCACCAGAAGAAGAATGGCTAGATATTTTTAGACAAAGGTTTGTTGAATTTGATGATGTGGGAAATATTGAAAGTATCGTTTTTCAATATCGTTATTTGCCAGGCTCGCCCTGCGAAGTGCTAAAAGGAGCAATACCTGAAAAACTTAATGCGCATGAGGATGGGTTGGATTTTCGCTTGGCGATTGGGAAAAATCAAAATGTTGGTTTTTTCTTGGATATGAAGAACTGCCGTCAGTGGTTAAAAGAAGAGGTGGCAGGTAAAAAAGTCCTTAATTTGTTTTCCTATACTTGTGCGTTTTCTGTTGTGGCTGCTAGTGCAGGAGCAAGGATGGTTGTGAATATGGATATGGCGAAAGGGGCACTTTCTACCGGGAAAATAAATCACAAAATCAATGATTTAGATCTGCGGTCAATATTTTTTTTCTCTCATGATATTTTCAAATCTTGGGGGAAAATTCGTAAACATGGCCCTTATGATTGTATCGTTGTAGACCCTCCGAGTTTTCAGCGAGGCAGTTTTGATGCTAGGAAAGACTATATTAAAATTGTGAATAAGTTGCCAGAGCTGCTTGCTACTGGCGGGCTTGTGATGGCCTGTTTGAATTCTCCTGAGTTGGATTTTGATTTTTTACGAGAACTGTTTGATCGAGTAGGAGGTTTTGAGGAACAGAAGGTTATATCGGTTCCTGATAGTTTTCCTGAAATAGATAAAAATAAGGGACTTAAAACAGTGATTTTTAAAAAGAACAATTAACAATGTCAACCTAAAAAATCCCTCATAATAATGGTGATTTGATCGGATGACTGTGATTTAAGAGCTGTACGAATGTGTTCAATCATAGCGAAGTGTTCTTTAGTTTCAAAAGAAGGAATGTCGTTTTTTATGGTGTCTTTACTATCCCTGTTGGAAAAGTTGGTATTAGGCAGTTTAAGGTTAATTGTACCAAGTAGCACGATAGCTTTGGCTGTTAATACTGCTTGATCGATGGCTTCTTGGCGTATGGTGCTTTGGTAGCGTAGATAGCCTTCATCTGATAGCCAGAGCATTGCACCAAAGCAGCTCTCATGGCGTTTGCTGTGTAAACCAAATTCATCAACATGGTCCGCACCAATTAAATCCTCAACATAAACTTCTGCTTTGCGGGGAAAGCTTCGGTGTAATTGCAGTAGTATTTTTGCTGTGTCTTTATAAAAGTCTAATATATTAAGATCTGCCATATTACCCTCGAAGCCGCTCTAAAAATAAATCGAGCTTATGAATAGCGTTAGACAGCTCCTCTATAGCGGGGAGAAAAACAATACGAACATGATCTGAGTGGGGCCAATTAAAGGCGGTTCCTTGTACGAGTAACACTTTTTCTTCCCGTAGAAAGTCTAGAACAAGTTGTTCGTCATTTTGTATATTGTAAATAGTTGGATCAAGTCGTGGGAACATGTACATTGCTGCTTTGGGTTTGACGCAGCTTACGCCATGAATATCATTTAATGCGGTGTAGGCGAGATCTCGTTGTTTATATAAGCGCCCTGTAGGAGCAGTTAATTCATTGATGCTCTGATAACCTCCAAGCGCTGTTTGGATGGCGTGCTGGGATGGTACATTGGCACATAAGCGCATGGATGCGAGCATCTCTAGGCCTTGTATGAATGGTCTTGCTGCATTGATATTGCCACTAATGATGAGCCAGCCAGATCGATATCCGGCTACACGATAGGCTTTTGATAAGCCATTAAAGGTCAGGAATACCAAGTCATCTGCGAGAGAGGCTGTTGCGATATGCACTGCGTCGTCATAAATTATTTTGTCATAAATTTCATCTGAAAAAACAATAAGTTCGTGTTCCCGTGCAACCTCTAGTAACGATTCTAGCACCCCTTTGGGATATAGTGCACCGGTTGGATTGTTTGGGTTAATGATGACCAATGCGCGTGTTTTGTCGGTGATTTTACTGCGAATGTCATCAATGTCAGGGTACCACTCAGAGTGTTCATCACATAGGTAATGTATGGGTTTGCCGCCAGCCAAACTTGCTGCGGCTGTCCAGAGTGGGTAATCCGGAGCGGGGATTAAGATTTCATCACCATCATTAACCAAGGCTTGCATCGACATAACAATTAGTTCGCTGACGCCATTACCGAGGAAGATATCCTCAATACTAACGTTTTTAATGCCTTTTTGTTGGGTGTAATGCATGACAGCTTTTCGTGCACTGAATAACCCTTTTGAATCGCAATAGCCGGAAGCATCAGGAAGGTTGTGAATAACATCCTGTACCACCTCATCAGGTGCTGTAAAACCAAATGGGGCAGGGTTGCCTATGTTTAATTTTAGTATATGTTGCCCTTCATCCTCTAAACGCTTGGCATGTTCTAAGACCGGGCCTCGAATGTCATAACATACATTGTGCAGTTTCGATGATTTTTGGATTAGTTTCATAATGCTTCCGTTTTGTACTCGGACCTTTCTGGCGATTAGCTTTAGTGCTTGCGCATACGTGAGTTTATCGTAAATAACAATAGGCAGTGAGAATAGTTAAGCCAACTAGGTACTTTATTAAGTACAGTTGTGGATTAAATAATGCTGACGTCAGGTTTGTGGGTCTTTTATTCGTGGCCTGATAGAAAGCTGTCAAAGTTATTAACACTATTTGAGACAAGCATACTTTCCATATAACAAAATAATATAATGGCGATAGCTACTGCTCTCTGTCGGTAATATAACGGAGGGGTTATAAGAAATTGATCAACCCTTATTCAGAAAAGTTATTCAATGTTAGCGGGTACTATCCGTGAAACCACTTATTCCATTGGAAATGTTCCACCAGGAGAAAAATGGCCAGTAACTCACTGAAATCCAACATATTTGCGGTGGTTAAAAAGTGATCAATTGGCTGGGTGGGCTTGTTTTATTGCTTTAGGCCAACTTGTCCGCAAATTATCAACAAAGTTATCCACAGAAAGTGTGAGTAACTTTAAAAAGTCATTTGACTTAAGCGAACCATGTTGTGCACAATATGGTTTTGCACAATGTAGTTCGCTTAAATACAACCACCATGAGTTTTGATAACGTTAAGGAAGCTTTATAATGACAAGCAAAGTGTATGATTTTTCTGCAATTGATATAAAAGGTCAATCTGTGGCGCTATCCAGTTTTAAAGGTAAGGTGCTACTAATCGTTAATACCGCGAGCAAGTGTGGGTTGACACCACAATATGAAGGCTTGGAAAAATTGTATAAAGAAAAAAATGGGCAAGGTTTGGAAATACTAGGTTTCCCTTGCAATCAATTTGCAGGTCAGGAGCCCGGTGATAGCGATGGTATAGGGCAGTTTTGCCAATTGAATTACGGCGTCACCTTTCAAATGTTTGAAAAAGTAAAAGTAAATGGCGATGATGCTCACGACTTATTTAAGTTTTTAAGAGCAGAAGCTAAGGGGTTGTTGGGTTCTGAGAAAATAAAATGGAATTTTACCAAGTTCCTGATCAATCAGGACGGCACGGTGTTAAAGCGCTATGCACCAACAGACAAGCCTGAAAAAATAGCGAAAGATATAGAGAAGCTTCTTGCATAGGAAGGTTTGCAGTCTTGTTGATTCCACTCTGTAATGGATTAATCACGTTATGAATGTTGATGACGCGCTGTCACTAGATAATCAATTGTGTTTTGCGTTGTATGGATTGTCACGAAAGATGACTGCTCTGTACCGGCCATTACTTAAACCTCTAGGGTTAACGTATCCTCAGTACCTAGTAATGCTGGTTATGTGGGAGGATCATGCAGGGCACTCGGCCGATTTATATGAGGGTGCCCCCATGAAAAGGCTTGCTGAGCGCTTGTTGTTAGATTCAGGGACATTGACACCATTGCTAAAGCGCTTGGAAGCTAACGGCCTTCTTATTCGTCAACGTTCAGGGAAGGATGAAAGGGAGGTGAGGGTGATCTTGACTTCGGGTGGCTTGGCACTTAAACGTCGAGCTGCGCATGTTCCATTGCAGATGTTGTGCCAAAGCCCGGTGCCGCCAGATAAACTTATCGAGTTACAGAGGGAGCTTATGGGGCTACTACAAAGCTATGTCGAAATAGAAGAGCGTTGATGCAAACAACGGGGTGGCGCAAGTTTGTCGTTGATTGCCGTTTTAAAAATATTTCTTTTTCCAGGATTCGTTATCTTGCGCAAGCTCGTCCATGCCGGCAGAGAGAGCGTCGTTTGTCTCATCTTCACTTTCTCCTCCGCCAGTAAGGGAGTTAAGGGTTTCTTTAACTTGAGCTATTCTGTCGGCGTAGGCGCTGTGTTGGTTGTTTTTTGATAACTCAATGAGCACCTTTTGATACTGGTGAATAGCTAATTTGATCTTATTATCACTGCGAGACTGGTCGGCAACCTGAATGCTGTAGTTAATGTTGGCTTCAATATACTTCTTGTGGATGTTGAGTAGGTACTTTTTGGCAGTGGGTAGAGGGACACTTTTGTTGGCGGCGAGAGATTCAATGACTTTGGTGAGATCTTGAAGTAGCTTTTGGGTTTCTTTTGCCTCTTCTTGTGTTTTTAATTGGGGAGAAGGTGGTTTGGCAGTCGATGACTGTGTTTCACTTATTTGTGCAGAGACACCATCATAGGTTTTTTTAAATTTCACGTTGTTTGGTGCAATATTTACTAGCTTCTCCAGCCTGGCTTGTATTTGGGTGAGGAGGAGTAGCTTTACATCTTTTTCGACATAGGCGGGTGGAAGCGTATCAAGTAGGCGTTGTAGTCTGTGTGCACGTTCGCTCAGATTGGCAGTGAGTATTGCTTTTTTTGCACGCTCTTTTTCTTTATTCTGACCGTACCATATTAACCCTAACACGACGCCTATACCTAGAGCGCTAAGTGCAATGATGATTTCTGTGGACATCCAACATTCCTCAACTGACCTTTCAGGCCCTGATTCTTGGTGTCTTTGAGTCACCCATGACAAAAAAACCATGCTAACAGACACCGTTGTATCGTTAAGTGTAGACCCTAATTGAATGAGCGTTAGGAGGCTGCAAAGGAAATATGGTTGTTTTTGATATTGCTACTGCCTAGCTTTCGGTTGTTAGTGTTGGGAAAGGTGAAGCACCTTTTCTATCTTGTTGTTATTTAAAAAGAAATAAGAAAAAAATAAAACAATCGTTGACAGGTATGTAGGCATTCCATACAATGCGCGCTCCTTAGTTAGATGACGCCCAGTAGGGTGTAGCGGGAATAGCGTCCCCATCGTCTAGTGGCCTAGGACACTGCCCTTTCACGGCAGTAACGGGGGTTCGAGTCCCCCTGGGGACGCCAACTTTTTAAATTATGACCATTTCTTCTTTGTATCACCCTCGTATCAAATCTTCCTGTTTCCAAATATATATAATATACATTCGGTATATTTTTGCGATTTTGCTATTTGTACTCATCTACAGTCCTTCCGCATTAGCGGAGCCAGAAATCACCCTTTCCTCTAAGTATTATCAATTTAAAGCTCATGATAAAAAAAGCATCTGGAAGGGGATTATTGCTCATTCGCCCAAAATTTCTCTTGAGGATCACGCACAACATAAAGTAGTTGTTGGCCTTACAGAATGGAGCATGCGTTATGACTATATATTTAGAGTGGGCTTATATCGCTGTGAGATCAAAAAGCATTCAGTTGATGTAAATATCGTTATTCATTTGCCTTATTGGGAAAATAAATGGGAAGCATCGGAGTCATTGCAACAATCCTGGGATCAGTATGTGAGGATGGTGTCTGATCATGAAGGTATACATAAAGAATATGCGATTCGAACAGCAAGGCGGCTTGATAAGGGAATAAGCGCGCTTGGGGTTTTTAAAGGCTGCAATGAGTTGAAAGAGGAAGTGGAGGCTGTTTCGCAACGCCATATGCAGCAAAACAAAGCGGATAATAGTTGGTTCGATGCAAAGGAAAAAATTTATCAAAAAAATGCTATTTGGTTTTAGCTCTTCTTTTAAATGTGTTAAGGCCGTGAGTGCTTTTTAGCCTAAATCTTTTCCAATTTTAGTGCTCCATTTTTACAATATCCTTTTAATGTTTTAGTAATAAAAATAAATTTTAACCGTTGATTTCTATCTAGGCCGCGTCATTTCTGGGGTGACCATTTGGTATATGAAATACATCTCGCTATACACCGTATACTTGTTGATTTAATTCGATTTTCGCTTTGACATTTTTTCATCTTCAACCACAATATGTAGGTATCGAGCTGGGGGATTGAACCATATATGGGGTATTTGGTTCAGTTGAGTTGTTTGTTAAGTTGCTTTAAAGATCGCTGCTAGTTGTTGTAGTGGTAGTGATTATCTTTAAGGCATTTATCGGACAAGTAGTCCTTCCTTTGTATGCTCTTATCCCAATAAAAAAGCAAAAGGATTCTAACCGCGACATGACCACCAAAACTGCAAAACTCAACGAAGAAACAGAACAAGAAGGTATTCCACTTCAATCCACGTCCTTTGATATTTGGGAGCAGAAATATTGCTTACGTAAAGGCGACGGGACTGCAGTCGATGCGGATATAGATGCCACATTTTCCCGGGTAGCAAAAGCGCTATCTGAAGTTGAAGAGAATCCGAAAGATCGTAAAAAGTGGGAGCAAAAATTTGCTTGGGCTCTAAAGAATGGTGCTATACCTGCTGGTCGTATTTTATCCAATGCTGGTGCATCAGCCTATAAGTCTGATACTTCAACAATTAACTGTACGGTTTCGGGTACTGTTAAAGATAGCATGTCGGGTATTTTGGAAAAGAATTATGAGGCAGGGTTAACATTAAAGGCCGGTTGCGGTATTGGGTATGAGTTTTCATCGTTGCGTCCTAAAGGTGCACATGTATCGGGAGCTGGGGCAAAAACCTCGGGTCCGCTATCTTTTATGGATATCTTTGATAAGACCTGTTTTACCGTATCTTCTGCAGGTGGTCGCCGCGGTGCTCAGATGGCAACATTTGATGTTCAGCATCCTGACGTATTGGAGTTTATTAAAGCAAAGCGTGAAGACGGTGTATTGCGTCAATTTAATTTGTCATTATTGGTCAGCGAAGAATTCATTCAAGCAGTTTTACATGATGCTCCTTGGAAATTGGTTTTCCCTATCAAGAAAAATAGCGAAGAGCATGAGACTATTGACTTGACGGATTCAGAGAAGGTGATGTGGAGAGAGTGGCCAAGTGAAGATGGTTATATCTCCAATCAAGAAGGTAAGGTTGCCTGTAAGATCTATAAAACAGTACCAGCACGGCGTATTTGGGACACAATTATGTCCTCTACTTATGATTTTGCTGAGCCTGGTTTTATTTTGATCGATAAAGTTAACGAGATGAATAACAACTGGTACTGTGAGTCAATCAGGGCAACCAACCCTTGTGGTGAGCAGCCATTGCCCCCTTACGGCAGTTGCCTATTGGGTTCGGTTAACCTCACAAGATTCGTAGAGAACCCATTTACTCCTAAGGCGCGATTTAATTGGAAGCTATACAACGAAGTGGTTGATGTTTTTACCCGTATGTTGGATAACGTTGTTGAGCAGAATGGTTTGCCATTACCGCAGCAGCGAGATGAAATTACTCGTAAGCGCCGTCATGGAATGGGTTTTCTTGGCTTGGGTTCTACACTTGCTATGCTACGTATGAGTTACGGCAGTGAAGAGTCGGTAGAGTTCACTGAGCGCGTTGCCAAAGAGCTTGCCGTTAGTGGTTGGAAAGCGGGCCTGTCTCTTGCGAAAGAAAAGGGGCCAGCCCCGATCATGCTTGAAGAGTTTGTTGTGACACGCTCTATGTTGGCAAAACGCCCTGAAATGGCAGAAGATGGTATTAAAGAGGGTGATAAGGTGCCTGGCCGTACGTTACATAAATACAGCCGATATATGCAACGTATTGCTAAAGAAGCACCAGAATTAGTTGATCAAATAGCTGAGCATGGAGCTCGCTTTACCCATCATTCCTCTATTGCCCCTACAGGTACGATTTCACTGTCAATAGCGAACAATGCGAGTAATGGCATAGAGCCCAGTTTTGCACATCACTATTTCCGTAATGTGATACGGGAAGGTAAGAAGAGTAAAGAGAAAGTTGATGTTTATTCTTTTGAATTGCTAGCGTATCGCGAGTTAGTTAACGATAAAGCCATGCCGTTTAGTGAAGAGCAAAGTACTGCCTTGCCGGAATATTTTACGACGACTGATGATGTTACGCCTGAGCAGCATGTTGATATTCAGGCGGCAGCGCAGAAGTGGGTTGATTCGTCTATATCCAAAACTATTAATGTAGCAACGGATATTGATTACGAATCATTTAAGGATATTTACTTATACGCTTATCGTAAGGGTTTGAAAGGTTGTACTACCTTCCGCTTCAACCCTGAAGTATTCCAGGGTGTGTTGGTAAGAGAATCAGATATTGCCAATACTACGTACAAATTCACTCTTGAAGATGGTGCTGTTGTAGAAGCTCAAGGTGACGAAGAAATCATGTATGATGGTGAGATGCATACTGCCGCCAACCTTTATGACGCACTTAAAGAAGGTTACTACGGAAAGCTGTAAGCGGCGAAAACCATAGGATTTGCTATTATGACTAAAGAGATAAAACAGAAGATCGTAGGCTATGAAGTTGTTAAGCCTAAAGATGAAACCGAAACAAAGAAAGCCGAAGTATCCCAAGAAGTTGCTACCTCAAAGGATAATGTCGTGCAAATGCATGAGAAAGTAGAGCGCCCTGAGCGATTGGTGGGTTCTACTTATAAAATCAAAACACCGCTATCGGAACATGCTTTATATATCACCATCAATGATATTATATTGAATGAGGATACCGAGCATGAAATGAGACGACCATTTGAGGTGTTTATTAATTCCAAGAACATGGAGCACTTTCAGTGGGTGTTGGCGTTAACGCGTGTTATCTCTGCTGTATTCCGCAAGGGAGGTGACTCAACATTTTTGGTGGAAGAGCTTAAAGCCGTTTTTGACCCTCGTGGTGGTTATTTTAAGAAAGGCGGTAAATTTATGCCCTCATTGGTTGCTGAAATTGGTAGTGCAATTGAAGATCACATGAAATATATCGGCATGATTGTCAGTGAGGATGATAAGCACCAAAAGGCCTTCATTGAAGCCAAGAAGCAGGAGCTTGCGGGAAAGGCCCAGACAACTGAGTCTGAAGTTGATAGCTCTTATCCCGATAGTGCTAGTTTGTGCGTTAAGTGTAATACCAAAGCATTGGTGTTTACTGATGGATGTATGACGTGTCTTAGTTGTGGTGATTCTAAATGTCAGTAGCCATGAAGTAGTGTAAACTTTTACAAGCTCAAATTTTACGAAAAGCCTACTATATAACCCTATAGTAGGCTTTTTTTATGTTTACAGTTTTAGAGGAAAGTACGGTGTCGAAGCATTCAAATGTGCCTCGTAATTGAACTAAGAGCCGTTAAATGGAGTTTATGCTTCCTGTACTTTTTAGGTTCCCTATACTTTACTTCAACATCATAATCCAGGAAAACTAAAATGGAGGTTAGCCATGTCAGGGTCAACACAAGCAGATGTATACAACCAATTTATTGATAAGGTGCCAGACACACGCTTTACGTTTATGAATCACGGGTACTACAGTGATGAGGCCTCACTTGACTGGCTTGACAAGGAAGACTTGGATCAGAAGTATTCCATGAACCTTATTCATTTTATGTTGGGTAAACTGGACCTTAAAGATAAGGCTATTTTAGATGTTGGTTGTGGCCGAGGCGGGAACTGCTCCTATCTAGCTCGTTATACCAACGCAAAAAAAATAGTTGGTCTAGATTTTTGTGCTGAAAGCATAGAGTTTTGCAAACGAACACACCAATATGATCGCGTCTCTTTCCAACAAGGGGATGCACAGAGCTTACCCTTTGATGACGAGAGCTTTGATTTCGTTATTAATATCGAATCTTCACACTGCTATCCGGATATCAATCGTTTTTACCAAGAAGCAGGGCGTGTTTTAAAAAAGTCTGGTACTTTTTGTTATGCCGATGTTATTTTTTCACCGGCCTTACAAAATAAGTACCAGCTACCCAATGGTTTTTTCGAATACGCGGGTTTGACTTTCAAAAAACGCGACGAAAAACATGAAGAAATGCTTCAAAACTGTGGTTTCAATATTACTGATTCTACTGATATTACCGATAAGGTGATAAAATCTTTGGAGTGTGAAAAAGGAAATTTCCAAAATTTTCTCAAAGATATGGCTGATCAAAATAGAGAAGGCAACGTAGAGTTTATCGATAGTATGTTCGATGTTGTTAATGGCGCTGTGCTTGATGCTTACAAAAGTCGAGAAACTATCTATATGTTTTGGCGCTTGGAGAAATAGCCGTCAGCTGGGCCGCCATCCAGGCCACACACTATTACTGAAGGATTAACGATTGAATCGTGTGTCTGTTTTTCACTCATATGAGTTTTATTGCGCCTAAATACTTTTCAGCTATGGTTAATATATTACCAATTAAATACCACTTGGAGTAGGTGCATGGACGCTCGCTGTAGTGAATCGTTTCCAAACGATAGCGGCACCTTTCATAAGGCCAATGTATCTGAACTTTTAATTAGTTACCTAAAGCAACTATCCATTGAATATGTTTTCGGTGTACCTGGTGGTGCTATAGAGCCATTGTATAATGCGTTAGCGCGGAGCGAACGTGCTGGAGGTCCACGGTCTATTGTCGCGAGGCATGAGACGGGTGCGGCGTTTATGGCTGATGGTTACGCGTGTCAGACCGGCCGTATAGGTGTGTGTTGTGCCACGACAGGCCCTGGGGCTACAAATTTGTTGACAGGAGTTGCTTCTGCTTATGCGAACAACGTACCCATGCTGGTTATCACAGCACAAACATCGCTAACAACATTTGGTAAGGGGGCATTCCAGGAGTCTTCTTGTACCGGTGTTAATATTGTCGGAATGTTCGAATTTTGCACCCGATATAACACGTTAGTATCTCATGTTGATCAATTTGAGAGAAAGTTGGTAGCGGCCTTGATGACAGCATGTGGCTCAACACCAGGCCCGGTGCATTTAAGTTTGCCGCTGGATGTGATGCGATGTGTGACAAGTAGGTCAGCACCGAGCTATGACATTGTACGTTTGTTAGACCGCCCAGCAGTTCATGACGGGGAAGCGTTAAGTCTTCTTTGTGCCATGTTAAGTGATGCGAAGAATATTGTTTTTGTGATTGGCGAGGGAGCTAGTGAGGCAATAGGTTCTGTATTAACGGCGGCACTTCTTTTAAAAGCTAAATTAGTGACAACCCCTCATGGAAAAGGATTGGTTAGCCCTTATCATCCGCATTTTTTTGGTGTTGTTGGTTTTGCGGGTCATAACAGTGCTATTGATGTATTAAAAGATCCGGAATTAGATACGGTGGTGTGTATTGGTACAACTCTTGGTGAGTGGGCAAGCAATGGTTGGGATGCGAATTTACTGCTGAATAATCGATTGATCCATGTTGATGAACAAGAAAATAATTTCACTTATACCCCAATGGCTAGATTACATGTCAGAGGACGAATTGTTACTCTTTTTGAACAGCTGTTACGACATCTAAACAAGTTGTCGAAAGAAGCGGGTGATGAGCAACCCGATCCTCCGAATGCACCACCAATGAATGACGGGGTTTATAGTTTTACCTTAGATGATGAAGAAGGGTTTCGGGATGACGATAAGCCAATTAAACCGCAGCGTTTAATGTGCGAGTTGTCTCGTATGTTTCCTCCCCACTCTCGGTATTATGCTGATACGGGGGCAAGTTTTGCGTGGGCAATACATTATCTTCACCCTTTTGACCGAAGAATGACGGGGAGTCGTAATGCGCATGGCGGCTTATTCAGAGCCTGCTTGGAGTTCTCATCAATGGGGTGGGCGATTGGTTGTTCAGTGGGTGCTGCATTGGCAAAACGAGACCAACCCATGGTATGTATCACGGGTGATGGAAGCCTGTTGATGAGTGGGCAGGAAATTACGGTGGCTGTACAAGAGAGTTTGCCGATTATTTTTGTGGTACTCAATGACAGTTCGTTGGGTATGGTAAAACATGGCCAGAGGTTGTCCGGAGCGGAATCGGTAGGAACGGATATACCCGTTGTGGATTTTGCGGCGTGTGCAAGAAGTATGGGAGCGGACGCATATACAATACATTCGCCTAAGGACCTGCTTGTATTAGATGGGAAATTGCTGACGTTGCAATCAAGGCCAACATTACTTGATGTGTATATTGATCAGGAGGCAGTTCCCCCCATTTCTTCGCGAATACGTTCGCTTAAGGAAGATGTATGAAAGAGAGAATAACAACTACTTTTTGGAATGAAATAGCCGAACCTGATGATCCTTTTAGTGCAGAGCGTTGTTACTGTGCTGGATATGATGTGTACGGGGAACTGATTCAAAAAGCCGATTGGTTGGATTATTTGTATTTGTTATTTAAGCACACTAGGCCAACTAGAGAGCAGAGAGCATTATTGAATGTGTTGGCTATTGCTGTCGCAAACCCAGGGCCTAGAGAGCACTGCGTTCAAGCAGCTATGAGTGCTGGTGCTGGTGGTTCTGGAGCGGCGGCCATTTTAATGGCTGCTATTGGTGTGGGTGCAGGAAACTTAGGTGGCGCCCGAGAAGTTTTTCATATGATGCAAGCATGGGAGTGCTGTGGTAATGATCTTCAGCGGTGGCTGGAGCACCTTTCCGTCTTTTCTGAAATGGGGGCTACTGCAGATGATGACCATGAATCATCGGGTGATGTGTGGTTGCCATTAGAGCACCCTCCCGGTTTTGCCCCCAATGGGTTACGTTGTGTTCAACCCGTTAAACAGACGTTAACTCGGTTGATAGAATGTTATAAAGAGCACCGTATTGATAGTCATGGTGGTGAGCATACGTTGTGGTTGCAACAACATCGAGAAGAATTGGAATTTGCTGCTAATATGCCGTTGGCTATGACGGGAGTAATTGCGGCAGCGATGTTGGATTTGGAATTTGATGCGGAGCAAGGGGAGATGTTGACACTGCTTCTTCGTTTGCCGGGTGCTGCTGTTCATGCGCTTGAGCAGCGAGAGCGGGGCTGGAAAAGCTTTCCGTTTCATGGAGATGATTTAACAGTAACCAATGATCCACAAGGCAATTTCTCGCAAGGCGACGACCCTCAACACGAGTCATCTGTCGATCAGGTAAACTCCAGTGAAATTTGAAGGAGGATTCGACAAGCTGCCATTTTGGGAAAATAACTGGTTAACAGATATGGGGGGGTGGTTTCCTGGTGAGCGTGTTGTGTTACGTGGGCAGGATGTTTTTTCTGAATTAAAAGACCTATCTTGGATGGGTCAGTTAATGTTTGGAATCTGTGGCCGCCAATTTAGCGAAAAACAAGTTCAATTATTTGATGGCATCTGGCGAATTTCTACTAGCTTTCCTGACCCTCGATTATGGAATAATCGAATTGCAGCCTTAGCGGTTTCTGCCCGTAGTACAAGTAACTTGGGAATTAGCGCAGGACTTGCCGTTTCTGAAGCTACGATCTATGGACACCGCCCCTTGTTAGCAACGATGAGTTTTTTGTGTTCGACTCAGAAAGAATTAGAGCGCGGTGTCCCTTTAGAGTCTATTCTGATAAAACGTCTTGATAGGTTGGTCATCGGGCGGCCGGGGTCAGGAAAGAATCGACAGGTAGCAAAAGTACCGGGGTTTGGTCGACCAATTACGAAACAAGATGAACGCGTTACTCCATTGTTGGAGTTTGCGGAAACACTGGGTTTTAGGGACGGTGTTTACGTGAGATTGGCAAATGATATTGAGTTAATGTTGCAATCGCTTGGATATAATCTTCGTATGAATATATCAACATTAATGGGTGCGATGTGTGCAGATCAAGGGTTAACCCCACGGCAATATTACCACTATATTACTTTGTGCTTTAGCGCTGGGATTATGTTTTGTGCACGAGATGCGGAGAAAAAGCCAGAGGGCTCATTCTTTCCTTGTCGTTGCGAATGTATTGAATATCAGGGTCCTGGTGTGAGGGGTTGGGAATGAATAATAGTGTTGTAAAGCAGAAAATGGATCGAAGATATAGTGTTAGGGGCAGAGTTAGGGTTCTGCTGATGTATTTGTTTGTCTGTATGAGTAGTGGGTTGTTGTTCTCTAGCCATTCAAATGCTCAATCACTTGATGCTGATGATGAAGAGGCGTTGTTTGAGCTTTATGGCGATGAAGATATGGTCAGTGTCGCGACGGGGGCGCGCCAATCTATTGCCAAAGCTCCTGCAGTAGCGACGGTGATTACTGCGAAAGATATTCATGCCATGGGGGCAACGGATCTCGATGAAGTTTTGGAAACGGTCCCTGGCTTACATGTAGCAAGAAATAATTTTGGCTATGCCCCCATTTATACCATGCGAGGTATTTACTCAAATTACAGCCCACAAGTGTTGGTGCTAATTAATGGCATACCTATTACCAATCTATACAGCGGTGATAGAAACTTAATTTGGGGGGGCATGCCCGTAAAAGCCATTGCTAGAATCGAAGTCATTCGAGGACCTGGTTCGGCGGTATATGGAGCTGAAGCGTTTGCGGGTGTTATTAGTATCATAACCAAGTCATCTGATGATATTGAACAAACGACGGCTGGCGTTAGAGCGGGAAGTTTTAATACCCGAGATGGGTGGGTACTGGCATCCGATAGTTGGGGCGATACCGATGTGGCGTTAACACTTGAATATCACAAGACTGACGGTCAGGATGAAAAGATTGATGCTGATGCACAGACGGGGTTAGACGCGGCATCAGGGACCAATGCATCGTTGGCACCTGGGTCTGTGAATTTGTCGCGGGAGAATTTGGATGTACGGTTTGATGCAACCTATCAAAATTTACGATTTAGAGCGGGGTTACAACGGCGTAGGGATTTTGGTAATGGTGCGGGAGTAGCTGAGGCGCTAGACCCACATAATCGCTATGCGAGTGATCGAAGAAACTTTGATCTTACGTATCATAATGCAATATTCGCTCAGGATTGGGATCTGACGGTGCAGCTTAGCTATTTGGATACTAGCCAAGAAGTTGAAGAGGATTTGATTATATTTCCTCCAGGAGTGAATCTAGGGGTTGTGTATCCAAACGGCTTTATTGGTAATCCTGAAATATATGAACGTCATTCGCGCTTTAATGTATCTACTTTTTTTACGGGGATCGATCGTCATCAGCTTCGTTTTGGCGCAGGTTATTACTTAGGTGAAATTTATAAAGTAAAAGAGCGTAAGAATTTTGGTATTGACCCCTCAACAGGCGCACCTATAGCGCCCGATAGTCCGCTCGTTGATGTTAGTGATAGCTTTGCCGTATTTATGGATGAACGGGACCGGCAAAACCGTTATGCCTTTGTACAAGACCAATGGGGTTTTATAGAAGATTGGGAGTTTACCTTGGGGCTTCGGTATGACGACTTCTCAGATTTTGGCGATACGTTTAATCCTCGTGCAGCACTTGTGTGGTCCACAAGGCATGATCTAACCATGAAGCTGCTCTACGGTCGTGCATTTCGTTCTCCGAGTTATGCAGAGCTTCTTATTAGAAATAATCCGGCAGTTATTGGTAACCCAGATTTGGATCCAGAAAAAATAGATAGCGTAGAGCTTGCGTTTGATTACCGGCCTGTAGAAACCTTACGTTTGGGGTTGAATATATTTTCGTACTGGTGGAAAGATATTATTCAGTACGTGCCTAATAGTGATCCAACGACAGGCAGTACGGCACAGAACTCGGGTAAACAAGTCGGCAGGGGGATTGAGGCGGAACTCAACTGGCAGATAACAGGAGAATTAGACATTACTGGTAATTTTGCGTATCAAGACTCAGAAGAGCGCCCCGAAAATGGTAATGTTAAATCAGATGCTGCAAATTCCCCACAGAAACAACTTTACCTGGCTGCAAAATGGCGTTTCATTGAGTTTTGGTCAGTGCAGACTCAAGTTAATTACGTACTGGATCGAGCGAGAGCCGAAGGAGATTCTCGTTCTTCGGTTAATGATTATGCTGTGACAGATCTCACGATTAGACGAATTAGCAGTAACGGTAACTGGGGGAGCGCTGTATCGATACGCAATTTATTTAATAGTGATGCAAGAGAGCCTAGTTCTTCAACTGGCTTGATCCCGGATGATTTACCGCTGAGCGGTCGAAGTATCTATGCTGAATTGGATTTACGCTTTTAACACATTCTAAGGTTATTTGGGGACGGAGTGGATAGTTATGGATAAACAAAATTGTAAGCCTGTTGCACTTGTAACCGGAAGTTCAAAAGGTATCGGCAAAGCAATTGCTCAGGAAATGGTATTAAAAGGCAT
>CAJXZM010000090.1 GCA_913063125.1 uncultured Gammaproteobacteria bacterium
TTCATTGGTCACCTATTGCTGCTTAGGAAGTGATCATATCACCTCTAATTAGGTGGCCAAATTACTTTGCCACAACACAGGGACGTATGGATTAGCCAGCATGGTTAGTGTGCTTACTGAATTAAGAGCGATGGTGGAGGTTGAGGAGAAAGACCTGGATTGCTTTAAACCGAAATTACAACAAGCACTTTCTGAAAGTGTAACGAAAATGAATGAATTTTGTGATTAGAAGCGAAAAAATTCTTATTCGGCGAAGTAGAAGAGCTACTTAATGGCAGTAATCAGATTCAATGTTCCAATGTATATGGTGTTGAAATAAGCGGGACAGTTGGTCGATCTGGCATGGCAGTATTGCTATTTATTCATATCTTGCTTTGTTAAATCGAATGAGTAGGAAAGGGACCAGTAGCAAGGAGAAAAAACTCACCCAACCAATTTCTTGTATGCCCTTAATATGACCTCCATCCACTGATATTAACATCAAAGTCCACATGCCGCCTATTGCCATGGTGGCATTGGCCACAATCATATTCATAGAAAGTAGCCTACCGCGCATTTTTGTACTAGCAAGTTCACTAAGTACTAGTTGTAATGCCGGCATTCTAAGAGAGCCACCAAACATAATGAGCGCAAAGGCGAGCCCTATGGATTCAGTACTAAATATTTCTCGTGTGAAAAGCAACAGCATAACCCCCATCGTTATTGATCCAGCAGCAATTAATCTAAGTTGAAATTTTCGCTGTAAAAGGTGCCTTGCCAGAAGGTTTCCTAGGATTGCGCCGATACCCCCTTGCATGTAGCAAATACCAATGTCAGTGGCGCTCATATTAAAACTTGTGGTAAGCCAAAGGCTTGAATGGGGAACAAAACTGAATAATCCGATGAGCATAAAAAACTGTATAACAAAGATGCGACGAATTTGTTCAACCTTCCAAAGGGCTAAAAACTGAAGGTATTGGGCTGAAATGGTTGAGGTGTTTTCCCCCTTAGTTTCTCTGCTTTTAAAAAGTGGAATGCTGACTACAATAATAACGGCTGCTATTACGAAAAACGGAAGCCGCCAGGAGAGTTCATCTCCCAGCCAGGCACCTAAGGGAATGCCAAAGGTGTTAGCTAATGGAAATGCTAACGTGAGCGTTGAAATGGCCTTAATGCGCTGCTGGCCTTCGAAACGGTCACTAACAAAAGCTAGTGCGTTGGGCAATATAATGCCTCCAAATACGCCAGACAATACTCTGAAGGTGATAAGTTGCTGGGGAGTTTGGCTTAAGCCAAACCCGAAGCAAGAAATGCAGAATCCAACTATGAGAAATAGCAGCATCCTTTTTCGACCAAACCGATCAGAAAACGGAGCTAGTAAAAAAGCGGATATAGCGGCTGCAAATGGATATACAGATACTAACAGTCCACTTTTAGAAAGGGGGAACCCTGTGGCGTAAGCGATTTCCGCACATAAGGGAACAATAATTAAGTGATCGGCTTGCACAAAAAATGAAACAACAAATAGTAAAAGAACGAACAAACGATCTGTATCCATACTTGTTAGCTTAATTTGCATTTGACAACTTACTATCGATGTTTTCAAAGAGCGTTTGTTCTGTGTCGAGTACTGTTTTTATTTGAGCATGGCAAGCTGTCCATTGGCTATCAGTTTCGTTTTGCGATAGTTGATGTAATGATTGCGATAAATTAGTCCAGGCTTCAGCGGAGTTTAGTGACTGTTGAATCATATCATCGTCAATAATATCGGGTAAGAGGCTTTTTGATGACTGCAGAAATTCCGCATAGAGTCTTCTGAAGTTACCTCCGCCATTACCAAAGCGTTCAATACAATTGCTGGAATAACCAAGAATTTGAGTTCTGTTGTGTATTTCCCTCCAGCCCATGAACTCTTGGTAGAATAGTTCTAAGCCTTGAACACCCGTTGCTATTTGTGCATCATGGGATGCTGTTGCCATCTTCATGTAACATTGGGTGAAGTTATCGTTGCCTAGCATGCGCTGCGAAGCTTTTGCTAGTGCAGTGAGCAATGCCTCTTCAATTGACTTGTTGACGCGGGTGCCATGAAACTTGCCCCACAAATTATAAGAGCTGGTGGGTAGAGGCGGATTTCGGCTAGCGGACAATGCTTTGTAGGAACATGATTCAATGGTTTCTTCTATACGGTCAGCAACGTAAGCTTGCTCTGTTTCGTCATTAAACCCAACGAGCACAAAACGGTGGCCAGCAAAATGGTGGGAACCAAACCCACGATAATCTAGATAGTAGCTGTCACCCATAAGCATCGTAGGGCGGCCTTCTAAGATTTCCTGCCTAACAGAACTCCATGCATGCTCGCTATCTAAATCGATCGTCTCCCGGTAATCTATACCTAATGCTTGGCAAACATCAGTTTCCATCGCCATATTTCGACCCAGCGTTAGAATGGGTGGTTCGCTGGCTTCTACGCTTATGTAGATGAAGTCAGGGCCAGACCCCAGACCGAAAACCTCTGCTTCGCTGAGCTCCAAGTTGCAGTAGTAAGACAACAGATTTTTCATGGCTGTGCTACCGCAGTGTTTCCCCGGAACGTTCCTATAATCCTCTATGAGTGTTTTCATGGAATCAACTTTACCTGTTGTTGTCGGTTAATTTTGGGTATTGAAAATACCTTTCATCATCATGTCGGTGATGAAATGCAAATAGTCTTCATCTGCATTTTCAGTGCTAATATCTAGATCCGAGCGAGAAAAGTAGTCTTCTTTTGCGTTAAACCAGTGATTTACCAGTGCGAATATTGAAACCATAATATGGGAAGGGTTGATATCCTTTCTGAGTATTCCCTTTTTTTGAGCTTCTTGAATTTGTTGTATCGCAACTGTAGTTGCTTCCTGTTCAGCATTTTCTTCGCTTAGGTTTGAATCTTCTGTTGTGCTTAGGGTTTTCCAACCCATTAATCGAGAGATGCCGGGGCTTTCACGCATGGTGCTGAAATATATATGGATAATATTGGTAAACAGTTCTTCATCGACGGGTTGCCCTAAAAGTTCTTTCTGTTTTGTGAAGCTCTCACTTAAGCGGCGGCGTTTTACTTCATTCCATAGGTTTTCTTTGTTCTTATAATGATAATGGATAAGGCTTTGGGTAACGTTGGCACTTGTTGCAATGGCGCTCATGGATGCCCCCTCAAATCCTTTTTCAATGAAGCATTTCTCTGCACCATCCAAAATCGCTGCACAAGTTGCTTCTATGTCTCGTTTCCTGGTTTTCATTGTTTACCTATTATCATTAGCTAACTGTTCTGCGAATTGAATCAATTACCTTATTAACTGATCGATCAGTTAATAAGGTAATTGATTCAATTCGGGTTGTCAATGCTGGGTATTATCTTGTGGATAGGGTATCTGCTAATTGTCGTGGGGGAGGTGTGTACCTGTACTTACTGCTGATTCACTAAGAAAAACAAGTGCTTGGAGTTGTATCCGCTTGCACTTTCTGGTGGGTTCAACTCTAATCCACCCTATCTGACAAAAGGTGGCAGTTTAAAGCATTAGGGTAGAAACCCTATCAAATATAAATGTATTGAGCTTTTGGCGGGATATCTTTTTACGTTTTAACCAGTTTAAGGTCGCACCTTCTATAAACCCCAGAACGCCTGCCATTAGTATTTCGCGCTCTGGTGAAACGTTCTTATCTTGGAAGATTGCTTCAGATAACGTTGTTATTACGCAATGTCGCAATATGTCTGCGAACCTCAGCACCCGAACCAATCCCCCCTGTAATGACCATGCGATAAAGTGCTTCTTCTTTGTCGGAAAAAATAAGGTAGTCACTTAACATGAACTTCCCCCGACTTAACGGACACTGATTAAGCGTTTTTACTTAACTGACATTTTGAAAGGAAATATTGAGATATGCATGGGACAGAGAAGATAGATCTACACAAGAACGCTGATATAGATAAGGGCATTGTATTCCAGCAGGCCAAGTTAATCCCATGCTTATCCTCGTTGGGCGGCCCTATTACTCAACTACTTTATCGTAAATTATTAACGGTGCTTGGGTAATCAGCGCGATTCTTGTCTTAATGTCCACACCAAAATGGCAAACATTTGGACTTGGGCTTCTTTTTCCTGGTGGCGGGTTTCTTTATAACGGAATGTTTGGTTTAGCTTTTGCTTCGTTGTGTGCAATGCTATTTACCTATTTACCTATTTACCTATTTACCTATTTACCTATTTACCTATTTACCTATTTACCTATTTACCTATTTCTTTGGAATCTCCTGGCAACTGAAAAATTACTTTTTCCAGTCTGGTTTGGTACCGCTTTGATTATCGCTTTAATGGCAGGAGATAATCTTTGGCATCCCGCATTGTGGGTTACGCCGACAATTCTTTTTAGCTGCTTATCTCTAGGTACTTTAGTCCACCAAATTAAATTTAGAACAAAACGAAAGGCAGGCCAGGCGCTGAACGAAGAGCTTGCTAACACGAAGTTTCCAATTTCGATAACGCCCAAGCATGCTGTTATAGAATCAACGCCTGAAGATCTAAGCGCTCTCCGCTATCCATTGAATTTGTTATTGCAGCCGATAGAAAGCTATGGAGGTTTCAGCAAGATTGATCAATTTAGGGAGGGAGCATTGCGATACCAACTTAATTGGTCTCAGTTTGCTTTAGCGACATATCAGTTTACTCGAACGCCTAACTTCACCGGTTATTTATCAGAGCATCACTGGAAATAGGCGCTACGACGAACCTGGTGCATTGACCTTTAGGCATAAGCAACGATATTACCAATACGATTATAAATCGATGTCAGAAGCGGTTGTGCGTAATGTCAACGAATCCTATATCGGGTTGCAACCTTGTGAACCTAGTTGGCTTTATTCGATTTGCAATACATTCACACTCAATAGTTTGTTGCTTCATCATCGGCTGCATAATAATCCAGCAGCACGAGATTCGTTAGAATTTGTAATGAAGAGCTATGAATCTGAGTTCCTCAATCCTGACGGGCACTATATTGTGTACCGAGAAAAACGCGGGCCTGCAATGGTTACTGCACCAAGTGTATTGACCGATGGTTATTTAGTTGGCTTCGGCAATGCTGCCATGCCAAATACTGTACAACGTGCTTGGTTATTGCTGCGGAATAAAATGGTTGACAAGGGCCTGCCTAAACTTAAATGGCCCGATAAAGTAGATCTTGGAAATTACAAACGACATTCAGGTTTTTCTAGAATCGCTTTTCAAGTAGCTGCACGTGAAATGGGAGACTATAAAATAGCCCGAGAGATAGAGGGTTGCTTTATGGAAGAGGAGCAGTCTCAACACGAGCCTGGTGCCCCTCTACAATCCTAAGATGTCTGTTCTTGCAAACATTGCATGGGTTCAATCTTTGTTTATGCGTGAAAATACTTGGCGTGACATGATGTATTACGACGTGCCTGAGGCTTGGCATACCGGGCCAGTCTTGGCAGAAGCTGCTTATCCAGATGTGTTAGTTGCAAAAGCGGTATCCGATGGTAGGGACTTAGACTGTAGTGCTACAGCCTGGCAACGCTGGAAGTAGAACTAATCTTGGCCTAGAACGATTGACGCCGAATCGTTCCTATCGAGTGTGCGGCGCGTTAGAGTATAACATAACTACTGACAAGCAAGGCAAAGCAGTTATTGGTGTTGATCTAAATTCTCGAAAAGAAATATACGTGAGTCCTGTAGAGTAATGTATGCCCTGTAGTATTAAAAGTAATAATTAGCTACATATAAAATAAGCTAGGAGTAGCAAAGGTTTGAAGAATGTCAGTACGAAAGAGAGGTGGGATGTTACGTGATTGGGGGCGGTGTGGGTGGTTTGTACACCCTAGCTTATCTAAGTACAAATGGAAAAGTCGAGATGGAAAATTTGCAAGAAATAGCGCTTGATAGCAGCGAGATAGAGAGTGGCTATGCTTTAACTTGTTTAACGAGGCCGATCAGTGAAAACGCTGCGCTAGATTTTGACACGTAGGCACGATTATGGAGATGTTTTATGACAATCATTTTATTCTAAAGTGGAGCTCAGTTCTCCTAATGGTAGCCGGGTTTATTGTATCGCTGTACCTGATTATCACAATGTCGCCGTCCAGATATAAACTTGCCCTATGCTTTTGGTAGAACCTCTGAATTTGGGCACGTCATTATGCCATCAAGTATGTTTTTTATAATTTTTATCAGTAAAGCTATACCTCACAGCGTGTGGCTATGGATCTTTGGCGCTATTATTCTATTTTATTTGTTCGTTTTAATAAAACGATATTATGAAAAAAATATAGATTCAGAAGAGCCACTAACAAGCCAGCAAATTACGTCAATTGCCTATCACCTCGCTTGTGCTATGGCGATGTTCTATGCGACATATTCAGGGAATCATCACCATGCTCATCAGTCCGAAATAAAACTGAACAGTGCTGATAGTTCAATGCCTTTATTTGCTTGGCCTTTGATTTTTGTTTTTTTCTAGATGTTATTTTTGCTCTGTTTGTTGTCTGGAAACTTCGTATTCCTGGTAATGAAAGCATAAAACCACCTAATTCAATTCGGGTGCGGTTTCTGCCGCATATAGCGATGGATTATGCCATGGTTATCATGTTGTTATCGATGTTCTAATTCGTACTCATCAATTAACGGGGTCAACTACAAAATCGGTAAAAAACGCCTGCTCATCTAAATCTGACTTATTGATACAAAATTTTGAGATGTGCAGAACTACTTGAACTGAACTAAACTAATCGTAATACAGAAGGTCAGATGGGGCGCAAAAAAAGCGCTCTGTTAGTAGGGGAAGTAAATATGAAACGTTTATGTTTATGCATTTCTTTTCTCATTTCTTCGGTCATTTTTCCACTATCCGCGGCTGGCAATATGGAAGGCCTTTTCGACCTTACCCTGGAAGAATTGTTGCAAGTTCATGTAGATACAGCGACAGTAAGGCCTTCGCCATGGATACGTCAGCCTGCTACATTAACCATATTGACTCGCTCTGAGCTTAAGGCCTTTGGTGCTCACACCATCCTAGATGCTCTTGAATTGGTTCCCGGTATAAGTTTTGGAATCTACTACAGAGGATTCCCCGGTATTAATTTTAGGGGTAACTGGGCGGGAGAGGGGAAGATCCTATTTCTCCTTGATGACATCCCAATGAACGCCCCTCTTTACGGCCACGTCCCTGCACTAAGGCGCTTCCTGCTTGAACAAATAGAGCGCATTGAAGTGCTGAGGGGAACCGGCGCCGCTAAGTATGGGGGCAATGCGCAACTTGCTGTAATTCGGGTGTATTCTCGGGAGTACGATCGTCAAGGCGCGTCTTTTACTGTGCGCCATATGGAAGGTACAAGTACCGGGCACAGCAACACAGTAACAGTTGGTGAACAGAGTGATCAGTATAAATTTTCCCTAAGCTCGAACCGATCCCGTTCTCCTTTTTCTGGAGAGTCTTGGGCCGATGTACTTGGCAATACTTTGGACTTGGAAAAAACGGCGGACTATAAAAACCAAAATGTTATAGCAAAGTTCGATTGGCTCGACTTCAAGCTCCGATTTTTTTATGACGATTCAAAGAGCAACTCACCTCATGGCATCGGTTTTTTTAGAGATCATGAATTAATCACTTTTACAAACTATAACTCTCTATTGTCATATGACTGGAATGTAAACACACATATAACCCTTACACCCAAGATTGTATATAGGAGGCAAGAGGATTGGAAAATTGACTTTAATGCCACTCCCGGATTAGAAGTAGATTTACCCACCACTGCACAGAGTTATCAGCTCAATGCTTTTCTTAACTTTGATCAGTGGACTTTACTGAGTGGCATTGAATATTGGAGAAACAAAGCCACCGCGAGGAACCTCATAGCAGAAGGGTTTACTGCTTCCACCTACTTTGATGGAAGCCGGTCACAAATACAAAAAGGAAAAACGTTATTCAGCCAAGCGGAGTGGTATTACCGAGATTGGACCATTTCTGCTGGTATAAGATACAGTAACCCAAATTTCGTACAGAGCTCTACTGTTCCGCGATTGTCAGTGGCTTACAATGAAAAAAATTGGCATGCGAAGATTCACTATGGCAAAGCGTTTAGGGAGCCGGAAATAGATATTATTAACCTGGCTGATCCTGAAACTGGAAGATTACTTCCAGAAGAGACAACCCAAAAGGAGCTAGAGGTTGGTTGGGCTCTTTCATCCAATTGGTATTCAACATTTAATTTTTTTCGGACTGACTTAGACAATACTGTTTTCTTGGATACAACCTCCGTTGATGAAAACTCGTTCTTCTTTACCAATAATGACAGGGTTGGTACGCAAGGCGTCGAAAATGAAGTCAGAGGGCAGTGGGGGGGGCGCTAGTATTTATTTAAGTTATAGCTACTATCAGACCCTAGAAACCCCCATAGATTATTATCGTGTTGCACAGGATAATAATCTACATATAGGTATTCCGCAGCACAAGATATCCTTTACTGCAAAATTTCAAATCACAGAAACCCAATGGAAATTTCACCCGAGCATCATCTGGTATGGGAAAACGTACGCAAATAAAATTGATCAAGATGCCAGTGGAGTCTTTGGTTTTCCGCTTTCAACCCAGCGCTTGAAAAATCGAGTTTATGTTAGTGCGTCAGCTTATTATACATCGAGTGAATGGGAAGTAGGTTTTGGAATAAAAGATATCTTTGATGAAGGCACTTTGTATCCGCAACCCTTCCAGGACGTTAGTACTCCCTACCCAGGGCCTGGTCGTCAGATATGGGGGCAGCTTTCGGTTAGGTGGTAACCACAAGTAAGTTAAGTGGTAGCACTGATGCTTGTTGACTGAGTTACGAATCTATTCGAAGTACTGACAAATTTTGTTGCAGGTCTTGCGCTCATAAAGTCGCTTATGCTCTTCCGGGCATAAGCCCTTTACATCGACTCAAAGGCGACCCAATCCATGGCAATTTCCTGATACCGACTGATCTAGGGCCACTGACTCCTCGCTTTTTCATGCACTTACTCAGGGTTTATAAAAACCAATCTGTTGATTAGCTCTAGTGTTCTTTCTTTCTCTAGCTCAAGATCAAAGGTGTCTCCTGTGACGCGGGAGTACTCGTCACTAAAAATGAAGTGGCTACCTGCTAAAGAAATAATTGCATGATAAATTCTTCCCGGGTCACCATGTTGTATTATCCCCTTATTTTGAGCCTCACTAATAACAGGTTTCGAAATCGCATAAATCTTTTTCAACTAATTATCAATAATCCACTCAAAACGCTCAGTTTGATGAATCGATTCTAATACCATTATGCGCTGTATCTGAGGCCTTTCAGCACAAAAATAGACAAAGTTCTCAATAAGTGCTTTAAGAGTATTATGATTCACTAACCCCTTATCGAACAATTCGTTACCAACAAAATCAGATGAGCAGCTCTTGAAAGCAAAGGATACTGCTGACTTCCATAAATCGAATTTATTACCAAAATAATAGTTGATTAATGAATGTCTACACCCACATTTCTCGCCGATATCCCTAAAAGTCACTGAATCAAAGCCTTTCAATGAAAATAGTTGTAATGATTCAGTCAACATTTGGCGTTTCAACACATCTTTTGTTGTTACCTCCTTGGTATTTTCTCGCTGGTTTTTCATTAGTAAAAACCTCCTCCAGGTATAATTTGTCGTAATTTGGACAGCTGTCCAAATTGTGTTGTAACAATAGTACCAGTAACCGATTAGTAGCTCTATAGCTCAGCTGACACAATGAAAGGAAAGCAAATGAATGGTGGTAAGTTATCAGATAATAATTCCGAAATATTTAATTCCTATAGCGGCGAGACCAAGATTCCAACAAGGGTTCCAAAATTAACCCGTCAGGGCGCCCCTTATTGGTTAGGGGAGATTTTTCCACGTCCAATCAGTAAGTTGCTTGAACCTTTATGCGTACTAGGTAAAGCGCAGCACCAAGAGATGATTAGCGGGTTATGGGAGGGCGATGAGCCTGTTGATCGGGTTGTCGAGTGGATGTTTGAGGTTAGCCCTGGGGACGCAAAGAATCAATTCGACAAAGCCCTAAATCAAGGCATCTCGAACATTAAAGATCCCGACCCTAGATTATCCGATTTCTTTAAATTAGTTGATTCCCCTCCAGATTGGGTGGACAGGATCTCGTAAACCAGGGCGGCAACATATGTCATTTAATGGGGGCTAGCGCTCCAAGGCATATTAGAGATGTTGCCTTAATGGGAGGTTACATATTCTCGGGTTTGACCCCCCCCTTTGGTTCAAACTGGAGCTCTGCGTACAAGCGCCAGCAAAAGATTTCAGAAACTTATTCATTTGCATTGGATACCTGGGGCTCTGGTTCAATGAGTCGCTTTGGGAAAGGATTCAAAACCACCATACAAGTAAGGCTCATTCACGCTTTGGTAAGGCGTAATTTACTTCGAAAAAACAATTGGAAACTAGACGAATGGGGGATTCCAATTAACCAAACAGATATGCTCGCATCGTACACGGGGCCTGCAACACTCGCGTGGGGAGCGATTGCTCAGGGAGTGCCAATAACTCCATCAGAACAAACAGCAGTTATACATAATTCTGCGTTGGTCGGTTGGTTATTAGGGGTTAAGGAGGAATGGATTGCACATAATACCAAGGATTTAATAACTAAGATGATTCACGCATATGCTACTCATACTATCGGAGATGAAAGTAGTCGTATTATGGCGCAATCACTTATTAACGAGCCTTTGAGTCGTGAATATGCCGGTAATACATGGCTTCGAAGACGTTTGGACTATACTTCTCACTTAAGTATCTCAAACTTTTACCTTCCCAAAAAAATACGCAGGAAATTGCAGATAAAGCAGGTTCCGCCAATTAAGCCGTTAATCACTGTACCTAGTCAGTTCCTATGGCATACCGGACAGCGAATTTGGCCAGGGGGAAAAATGAGACTGATTAAGAGTGGAGAAGAAAACCAAAGAAAACTTGATTCTATGTACAAAAGCTACTCTGCATTAGCAAACGCTATTAATGCTGATCATGCAGCATCAGTTACGAATAACTAGCGCCTAATTTTAAATACGATTTACATTATTTCGACCCAATCAGCTAAACTGATTGGGTCTCGTTCTAGCAGTTTAATAAATCACCGAGGGGCAACATCGGCGATATTTTAAGAGAGCTATTAATACAAAAGGTAAGAGTTTATCGTGGCATGTACTGATGCATATAAACGACAAGAATGACCTGGAATATTGAACCGTCGGCTATCAAGCCAAATTAAGTGCGGGGGGGGGTGGTCGGACGCTTACGTTGTTTCCAGCGAACTAGCATGTTGTAAAGTTTATCCTTTTGTATAGGTCTAGGAAGATAACCCCTCTTGTTCATAATAAAGGCTGCTAAATAATAGAATATTTTTTTCCCAGAATAGCCAGGTTGTTGATAAGGTAATCAATCTGTTCTTTGGTATGAAGAGCCCCTACACTTATTCTCAACCTGGGCTCATTGATTGGTACAGCTGGGAACGTTATCGGGGAAACCATAATGCCGTTCGCCCTGAGCTCCATACATATTTCAAATACCTTTTTAGAACGCCCCCGCATGATAACCGGTATGATCGCCGACTCGCTTTGTCCTGTATTAAAACCGAGATTATCAAGCGACTTTTTAAGATAATGTATATTTCTCCATAAGGCACTGCGTAGCGCTGGTTGCGTCTCTATAATTTCAAGTGATTTTATGACTGCCGCGGCAGTGGAGGGAGCCATTGATGTCGAAAACACATTTGAGCTATTTAAATATTTAAGATGTTGAATATTCTCTTTTGAAGAAACAACATAACCACCCAATACACCGACACCTTTGGAGAAAGTGCCAACATAATAAACCGAGATATCGTCCATTATTGGGCTTAACCCAAAATGCTCAAACGTTCCGTGACCATTTTTACCTAGCACACCGGTGGCATGTGCGTCATCAACAAGTAAGGATATATGGATCTTATCATTAAAAGCCCTAATCACTTCCAACGTTTCATTAAGTTTGAGAATACTCCCCTCCATTGAGTAAACACCATCAACTACCACCAATACCGACTTGTGTTTGTTCGAACAAACAACACTCTCAAGAACTCTCGCAAGATCCTCTGGATCATTGTGCTTGTATTCTTTTAACGTTGTATCTTTACAGCCGTATTTAAGTGAAGCATGGGCAAATCTATCGGCAATAACACAATCGCAATTTGTTGATAAAGTTGTTATTGTACTAGCATTGGAACCAAAACCTGTAGCATTCAAAATGGCAGACTCTCCACCTTTAAACTTTGCGATAGTCTCTTCAAGCTCTGCATGAATATCCATGGACCCTGTAAGTAGCGGAACACTGCCTGACCCAGCGCCATACTTTTCGATGGCTTCGATCGCAGCACGCTTCACTTCAGGATGAATATTTAAGAACAAATAGCTGTTCATCCCGAAGTTCATGAGGTCAACTTCTGACTTTGTATGGGGATCAATCGCTTGAATAACAGGGTCGTTTCCTGACTTTAACTCCCATCCCCAGACCAAATTATTAGTCGATATCATATTTTCAGAATATTCGTTACTGATATCAACTCTTTCTTTTAGCCCCTTATTCCTTATTTTTCTATAAAGAACATCAAAACCATCACCACTATCGAACATTGCTTCATTTAGCATTACTTTTACTCTACTTTTTCACTATGGTTAAAAATACATTCACGAAAAATATCGATCTACGATATTGGCTCATAAGATCGCACAACATTATCAAACGGGTATCGATCTTTATCAAACACTGAAGTGGACAAAAAGACCTTTCTCGGATACGGAAGAAAGCTAAAATATTTAAGGTAGGTATCTTTTAAAATTGGCATATCACAATAAATAGCAGCGATAACATCAGCGGATTTTATTTTATCTAAACACGCTGATATCAATGCTTTAGCCTGGTTTTTACTAAGCTCTTGATCACATAGCCAATCAATAAATCCAAATTTCTCGGTTGTCTTTTTACCCGTAAGCGTAATAATCCTATATTGAATTAGACCAATAACTCTATTTTCAAATTCAAAAACGAGTGTGTTGGAAAAACCCTTATATTGTAAGTAATGGCCTAATTCTTCTTGTTCAAATATGGGAGAAAAATCCTGAGCAGCACTTTTTTTGTTTACTAATTCCAAACATCGAGGCAAATGGCGTTGATTGTATTCCTCTACGCACTGACTGTATTCTCCCTTATACCTACGATATTTCCCGGTTATCATCATCAAAACTTTTTCGTACGGCTTAATATTTTCAATTCTTCCAAGCCGTTCCACAGAAAATATTTTCGCTTGAAGATTAACCTTTTGTAGTTTATTCATCGTTACGCCGATGTCATCATTAGCCCTGGGAAAAATATAGGATGTAGGCCTATCGTCGTCATTAAAATAGCAAAGAACTTCAGGCTCCCCTGTCTCTTGATAGAGTGCCTTATATTTCTTCAGAAATTCTACACACATAATGGAACCATAACCTTTCCTTAGGTCACTTGACTTTACCGATAAGGCTGTCGCAAACAACCCCGTCACAACCTCTCCATTAAGGAGGTAATTTCTACGAACACAAACACAAAACCCAACCAACTCATCATCATCATAAAGCACCAACATGTCATCCTTCCTGACCGCTGGATTTTCCATATACCAACCTAAAAACTCTGGTGTGTAATCGAACGTTGATGTTTCGTTATAAGAAACCACCCACGAATCATTAACAATGAGGTTATAGATTTCTTCAATCGACCCGGACCATGATTTAAGCGAAATTGCCATATTCTTAATACCCCCATCTTTAATTCATAAACAAATTGAGTTCGATTAAATTTTTTAAACTAGCGTCAAACGCATTTGCGATATCGGCTAAGTCTTCTTCGCTGTGTGATGATCCAATAAAAAATATATGCGCGGCAGGCATAAGAATACCTTTCAATCGCATAAGGTACGATAATGCAACACTAGCACTATACATACTGCCAAAAAATGAATCCCGTGGATAAGAATGCCTTCCATAACTAAATGAAATGGAAACAATGCCTCGAAATCCGGATATATTCGCAGGAACATCATGCTTGACTGCAACCTGCTGTAATTGCGCCACCAACCGTTCTGTTTGAATTTCTAACGTTTTGTATATTGTATGTTGATTATCTCTGAGGTGACGCAATAGCGCGCTTCCCGCAGCACACGTCAGCTTATTTGCGCTGAAAGTGCCACCAAGAAAGACCCGGGTTTTTCTATCAACGTTTGGGTTTCCGGACCCTTTGGCGATCTCCATGATTTTCCTATCACCAACAACAGCTCCTATGGGGCAACCTCCACCAAGAACTTTCCCCAGCATCGTCAAATCAGGTTTTACATCCACTAACAATTGTGCACCACCGTAGGCAACACGAAATCCAGTAACCACCTCATCGAACACCAGCAATATATCCATTTCACTACATACACAACGTAGCTTTCTGAGAAACGTTTTCTCTCTTTCACCAAACGAAGCTTCAGGGATAGGTTCAATAAAAACAGCAGCTATCTCATGATAGCGCTGCCTTAACACATCAAAAGTTTGATCATGGCCGTATTGCAACACGATCACATCATCAAGTATTTTCTCATTAGAACCAATACAGCTTTTAACGGCTTCTGGTCGATCAACCGAACCACCATGGGAGAAAAAAGAGCTCGCGGATCCCCATGTGCTATTACCATTGTAATGACACTCAAATTTGACAATTTTTTCTTTCTTGGTGTACCCAATACAAATTCGCTTAGCATGCTCACCCGCTATCGTCCCCGAGTCCGAAAAAGCCACAAGCAATTCATCATTTTTATTTCTTCTAAAGGCTTTAGTTATTAGTTCAGCGAGTTCAACTGCGTACGGCTGATTTACCGCAATAAGGTTGCCACCTTCAGCCATTGTTTGTATGGTACTAGCTTCGATATCGGGGTGGCCATAGCCAGCAAAAACTGGGCCTAATCCACAAGTAGTATCAATATAGGAATTCCCATCCACATCGTACAATTTGCTTCCTCTCCCTTCTTTAAAGTAGGGAAGATAAAGGTCCTTAAAGAAAAAAGTATCATCGGTTAAATGTAAAACAACACTTTCAGAGGCTTGCTTCTTTAATTGCAATGAATTTGGCATCTTTTTTCTAAATTCTTTATCAAAATATTCCGCCTTATCCTCTAAAAGCATAGGCATAAAATAACTAGAAAATCGTTTTGCATTCTCCCAAAGGTCTAAACCAGACAACCCTAAAGTATGTGAGTTCCCCTCAATGATTCCCATGCCAGTCTCAATGTCCGCGAAGTCGGAAGAGTATCGAAAATCGTATCTGCTAAGAACATCATTCAGGTCTTTAGTATATTCAACCGTACTCCACTTGGAGGCCCTTATTTCATAGTGCAGCTTCAGAACTTGAATCAAATCCTTTATGAACTCGGCATTTTTACTCGACTCTTCATTCTTAGATATCACAAAATGATCGCAGAAATACTCTGCTGCCACCTCCCAGTGATGATGTAGCGCCGAGTTAAAAAAAGCACCTATGGCTTCTTTTCTCTTTTGATCCAAAACGGCAACAAGACCAAAGTCCACAAACAGTAACTTCCCGTCTTTGGAAAGAAAGATATTTCCAGGGTGCAAATCAATATGTGCCACGCCTGATATATACAACATCCAATACCAAGAAAACTGCATCCGTTGAGCAATTTCTAATGGGTGAAGATCAACTTTTGAAAATTCGTTAAATGGTATACCTTCAACAAATTCCATCACAAGCACCTTGTCTGTACTCAGGTCTTTATATACTTCAGGTATCTTGACATAGGGGAAACCATCAAAAGCAGCGTTCATAAGTACGATATTATTCGCTTCGTGTAACATTGAAGTTTGATTCAGCATTACATCCACTAGTTCCCTCACACGACCAGGAAAATCCAAATTTCTTAAAGGCAGACGGAATAACGTTGCTAAGCCATGTACAATAGATACCGAGAACAGCAAGACAAAAAGGTTTGCTCTCATCTTCCATTTAATACCAGACTTACGGATTTTTACGGCAACAACACTGCCATCCTCGAGTATTGCTCTATGAACTTGCGCGATACTCGCGCTAGCAATGGGTTTTGCATCAAACTGCTTAAATTTAACTTTTCCTGTTGCAATCAGTTCTTTTGAGACAATACGCATAACCCTATTTTCATTCATGCATTTAACATTGTCTTGTAATTTCTGAAGCTCATCAGTAATTTCTTTTGGCAACATGTCCGTTCGCGTAGACAGCGCTTGCCCCAGTTTTATATAAAATGGCCCCAGTGCTTCCAAAGTAAACCGGAGTGATTTTGCAAAAAGATATCGATGATTTTTTATTGATGATGAACTCATGGTAAATATAACTCTATTGGTAAATATTCCTGCGTATAATTGTAATTGGCTCGCCCCGACAACACATTGAAATATATAGAACTATTAAGATTTTAGAATGTTGAGACTGGCCACTTGCTTGTTTAATGTGGCCATTGGTGTATGCTATCAAAACAAAACCGGCGAGTTCTATTTGGTGTTCATGATGCCTGCATTTGAAAATATTGGTTACCCCATCTCCATCATTAATTTTATTGCAAATGAATTACAGGGCCAGATTTCGGTATCGAATCTGATAAAAAATACTGGCATACAAGTAGAGAAACTCTCTCAACCCGATGCCCTCATTAGCAATCAGCAAGAAAAAATTGTGTTCGATAATATTTACGAACAGCTTCGAACACCTTGCTGGGGGCTAATCGCGGGAGAAAAAATGCACCTAGACTTAGCCCAACTGGGTGTTTATGGCTACGCATTGATGAGCGCCCCATCTTTAAGGCAGGCCATTCAGTTTGTGTTGTGGGGAAAGAAACTGACGGGTACGACCTTCCATTATACTTTAGAGGAAAAAGCAAATAACGCGTACCTGTCTTTGACACCAAAACACGATTATCAAGACAGCTTACTTTTAAGAACAGATACAGAGATGTCGTCAGTAATACAAACTATCACACAACTATTTCGCCGGAGAATACCACTAAAACACGTCTACCTAACGCATAAAAAAGGCGCACATTCGAATATGTACCATTCTTTCTATAATTGTCCTGTGCTATTTGACCAACGCAAAAACTGTATCGTATTTGACGCCAAGTATTTGGATGAACCATTAATTCACGGCGACAAGAACACCTTTGAGGCATGCCAACTTAGCTGCCAGCAGTTGATCGAGAAAAAGAACAATAAAAAGCCACCGTTATCAGAATTAATTTTTTTGTTATTAATCGAAAAGAAGTCACACGATCTGACGTTACATGACACAGCAGCCAAGTTAAAACTAAGTACGAGGACACTGCGAAGAAGACTCCAAGAAGAAGGAACGAATTTTCAAAACCTAGTAAGACTTTGTAGAATGAATCAAGCAAAAGAAAAGCTGATAAATACTCAGCTCACGATTGAAGAAATTGCATTCTCACTTTCCTATTCAGATGCAAGTGCATTCACCCACGCATTTAAGCGCTGGGCAGGTATGCCACCTTCTGCACTCCGTAAGAATGCCGATTGATACTGGGGAAATTAGTCATGCCGCATGTTCATGGTTTGTACCAAATTAACAATCACAAATCAGCGAAACCACAATATTTATAGGTCGTTATACGGAAGTAATTCCATGTTTAGTTCTAATTTGGCAATCTATCACTATCAATTGTCTGTTTAATCCATTATTGGGCGCTCATTAATCTGTCTACAATGGTTGAAATATAATTTGATGCCACAGGAACACAAAATGAATACAGAATATCCATCTATCCCTCAAAAGCGTATTTTAATTTTTGGGGCGAGCGGGCACATTGGAGGACCGCTTGCGAACCATGTTCATATAAATAATCCTCTTGTTGAATTACGACTGGTAACAAGTAATCCGGACAGAATAGAAGAACTCGAGGATCGATTTCCATTTGCTCAATGTATGCACTGTGACTACCGAGATTGTGAATCACTTGATGTTGCGCTAGAAGGTGTTGATGGTGTATTTATGATTACACCTGATTTAATAGACGAGCAAGTTGCCTGTACAAATTTGGTCAACACGATAAAGAAAAAACAAATTTCACCACATGTCGTTAGAATCATGGGAGATCCTCCTGGTGTAAAAATAGACGATGTACCTGAGTCATTACGATCACATGGCAATGGTGTTGGCGCTGCTATTTCTCATCAAATTGCAAGAAATATCCTGTCAGAGAGCGGTATAGAAGTAACGTTCTTAAATGTTGCGGGGTACTATATGGATGATCTATCTGGATTATGGCATGGCAGGGGTATTCGTGAAGCTAACATCCTCGTGGAGATAAAGCGACATTATATGCCTTATGTTGATCCGTCGGAGGTAGGTGAAGCCGCTGCGATTATCCTGACGAGAGATTTGGCTAGTGATGTAGGTGTCACTTACCATCTTAACAATGGCCATGATATTGTTGACTTTTATTCTGTTGCGAAAATACTCTCTAAAGAGATAGGCAGAAAAATAACTTACAGAGAAGGTGAAAAGGATTGGCTTCGATATACAGGGAATGACCTAGAAAGCACTTTTGGCAAAGGGGCAAAGGACTACTTTTTACACTATTTTCGCTGGGAATCAGTAATGATCGAAAAAGTACTTTTTCGATCATTGGGTTTCCTATTAGGGGGGATTGCAATATCGTTATTACGTTATTCCCCGCGATTTGCACTCAACCCTGTAGTCCATATCACTACCAAGATGATGAGCTTCGGTACTGATAATAGTTTGAAGAAAATACTTGGTCGAAATCCAATGCGCCTAAGAGAATGGGTACAACTGAATAGAAACAAATTTGATCAGTGCTAAATCGGTATTGAATCCCGTATGGAGTTCTTTCGAATAGTAATCCTGGTTTAATTGCCATTATCATCAGGCTGTAACAAAGATACGCAAGAATGGTGACTTTATTGTTAATGATTTTTCTAGAATAAGGGAAAAGCACAAAGGGCTAGATATTCCACAGCACAACACGCTATTAAAAGATACATTAGGCCTCATGCTCATGCTACACTACACCCTGGCTGCTTCAGATAATGGTGTACCATGAGGATCGATAGGACAGCATGATATTGTTAAGTATTGGCCGGACGCTTACGTTGTTTCCAACGAATTACCATGTTGTAAAGTTTATCCTTTTGTATAGGTTTAGATAGATAATCATCCATGCCTTCCTCTAGGCACTTTTCTTTGTCCCCCTGCATCGCATTCGCTGTCATTGCAATGATTGGCGTAGAGGCGTTTTTTAAACTTTCCATTTTGATTTTCTTGGTTGCTGTATAGCCGTCCATCGTGGGCATTTGGATATCGAGAAATATAATGTCATAGTTAGTTTCTTGAGCTAGATCAAAAGCTTCCTTCCCATCATTGGCAATGTCGATTGCGATGCCTAACTTTTTGAACATGCCTTTTGCTACTTGTTGGTTAACTGTATTGTCGTCTGCAACCAAACCCTTCACTCGATTTAATTTCTCTACTATCTTTCCTTCAGATGTAACGTTTTCTGTAACTTTTGGTTCCTCCGCCTTTTTTAAAGCTAGACCAACGGAAAACGTTGATCCTTCTTCTAATGTGGAGGTCACTGTTATATCTCGACCCATAAGTATGGCTAACTTCTTGGATATAGTGAGACCGAGTCCAGTACCTCCAAATTTACGTGTTGTTGAAGTGTCTGCTTGAGTAAAACTCTCGAAAACTTTTTCCTGTGCATCTCCTGATATACCAACACCTGTGTCGGTTACATCAATGTATATCTGGCAGTCAGATTGATATACTTTTATGGTGATACCACCTTTTGTAGTGAATTTAATTGCGTTACCGATAAGATAGGTTAGTACCTGCCAAACTCTGGTTCGATCACATTTTACCCAAATGGACATTCACCAATTACGAATTTTGATCTGTTTTTTTGTCCTGAGTGAGAGTAGACCTTTAGAAGTGGAGGGCTCCTCCGTTAACAGTGGAGAAGAAGAAAATCATAGAACTTGCTCTGGGTGCTCACACTAATAGAAGTATCGCAAAGAAGCCTTCAAGGCTTACTGATAAGAGAAGTAGATGTACATAGAAAGTTTATGGATCACCAGTACCTAGGATCTATAACTCGTTAAAATTTGAATGATAATGTATCAATATTGAATAATCACAAAATATCAATTTTCTATGGGAATTGATATTACAATGGATGCCTGCTGAAAGTTTTTGTGAAAATGAAAGGGTTTTGTGACCTGAATAAACTCGATGTTAGTCACTTTCCTTATCGGGGTGATGAATCACGTAGCCTTTCCCATAAACAGAGCTTATTGGGGAAAAGGCTCCGGGTATATTGCCTACTTTTTTCTTAGTCTTGCAATGGGTATATCGATTGTGCTATCACTGGCTTCCCAATTACCTCCTCGAAATTTATCCAGCAAGTGATCTCGGGAAAAGATTTTTTCTGTAGAGTTAAAACACTCACTTAAGATTGTACACTCGTCAGACGTTATTTTTATTGAGTGATTTGAAGGGGTGTGTAGCAGAAAGCGTTTGTTAGATTCGAGAACCCAATCATCACAGGGGAGCACTTGTTTTTTGTAAACCTGTACTTGCTCGGCATGTTCGACACGTACCAGCAGTCGTTTGCTAATATTCATCACTTCACGAGGAAAGATGGGTTTTGTAATATAGGCATCGGCGCCCATTTCTAAACCGACAACGCGATCAATGTCTTCATCACGCTGGGAAATTAAGATGATTCCTACATGGCCAGAAGACACGGGGGCGTCGTAAATACGCTATCTGATGTAACAAATCGTTGGGATATTTTCGATTTGCGTCGAATGTGGTGGTACCTTGGTGCATGGATTTGAATGGCAGAGACTACCCCCAATGCACCAGTCAAGAGGTCTATAGGCCTGTTGTTAAAATAATATCTTCACCCATCACAACGAAAATTTGATAGCTTGTTTGTAGATGGGTTTCTTGGATGATCTTATGCTTATATGAAAACGTGGTGCTTGTTGTCTTGGTAACCATTGATAGATTGTGCGTTAAGGTCTTCCAAAATCCCGTCTAATGCCTTAGAGATGAGTGAAGAGTTCTTGATGGCTGCGATCTTTGGCCAGGTACTTTGTACCCCTGCATGTATGAGATTGGCGATTTCTTTTTCCGTTAGGTCAACGACAGATTGACTAAATTTAAAGTCCTTCTTCTTAAGGATCATATTAATATCACCGGTATAATCCTGTTCTAGCATGCGAATTAAATGGGCTAGCTTCTGCGATGTATTTCGATCATTGATGGGTATGTGTGCCAACACATTCTCTATAATGGAGAGACTTTCCTTGATGATGTCACGGGTGGACTCGGACATTGATTTCTTAAGGCCTTTACGTTGAATGCGTTTTTCATCATTGACGAAAGGAACGACCAGCGGATTAATTAGGCTCACCACAAATTGATTAACACCATACAGTCGGCTGAGTTTTTTCGCGGGTATATCACCTGTCACGGAACCATCAACCCAACGTCTGTTGGGTAAGTAGGGGCGAGGTTTGCCATCATAACCTTTGGCGTATAATCTTTCGGAAGGGAAAGCTCCTGGGACACTAAAGGACGCGGATACTGCGGAGCGAACATACACATTGGGTGATGTGATGGCGTTCAACAGTCGAGACTTCTGGTGTTTTCCTTCAGGAGAAATGGAGATGTTGATATATCGCCCTGTTTTTTCGTAGGCTTCTTGGAAGGTCATATCCAGAGGTACGATCTGATCTAACATGCTCTCTTTATAGTCCTTGATTTCTTCATGAGTAAGCTTGCCAAGAAACAAATCAACAATGCTCGTGTTATTGTTGTTAGTGTATCGCTTGTTAATAAAATAGTCTGAGGATAATTCTTGGTCTGAAAGGCACCCCAGTTGACCTGCGATAATAGCGCCGGCACTAGAACCTGAAATCACACTAGGTAATAAATTGTGTGCGATTAACTCGTTCACTACGCCATGGTGAAAATAAATAAGACCACCGCCACCACTTAACATGAGGGCTTGTCGTCCATAGCAGTGGCTTGCACGCCGAAAGAAGTCCAATTTTTCTGAAAATGATATTTCGTTCTCTGGGCATTTGTGCACTACCGAGAGAGCCTCAACGGTAGCCTCGATATATTCGCTGATAAGCATTTTGGTGCCGCTCAGCGCTTGGGTATAGAGTGCAGGGTGACCCATGCCCCCCATATTGCCGTGAACCCCTTCATTGAGTCGATAAAGAAGCTCTTTGGCATTTGGTTCAGCGATAAGCTGGAGGATCTTGTGGTGGCGGAATCTTATTTCACTGTAATCATAGAGGTCAGAATGTTCGGTCTCTTTCCATTCTTCGTAGCCAGATAACTTATCATGGTTTTTTGCTAAGACTTCCCAGGACGCAAAGTCCTGAGCCGAGTTAATTTTTTGTTCGATGCCATCTGTGACGCTCTTTACCATGGTTACCCCAGCTACGTTATTCATATTAACACTAGGATAATCGACTGGTGATTTTTAATACACGTTGATTGGCGCCATATATGCATGAGTTGACGCCATGAATGCGTGCAGGAGTTGAATAAGCGATATTTTTCATTTCGATGACTTTGATATATAGGGGCATATCGCCAAAAACAATAAGTTTGCCTCGTTAACATCTACACCTCAGGTTTTAGATATGCAAAGGCAATTTGCACAAATAGAAACTGGGGAAGCTAAGATAAAAGGAAATACCTGCTAGGTTTATTACTCCTTTTACTAGCATGGAATAACACAAAAATGGAAACAGTGGCAGATCTAGAAGTGTCATTCGAAACGGATATCGAAAAAGATGAAATCCAGAAATTACGTCATAGAAATAACGGTATAGCAACACCTTTAACACATATAGAATACGCAGAGGAAACACGCTTTAAGAAGCCGGAACAGAAAATATTTTCTGTATGGGGCTCTTTTCTATCAATACTCAGTCTGATGTTTATGTCTACGATGTCGACACTGATGTATCTGTTCTTGGCAAAACCCGATTTAGATTTGACCTCCAATTTGACAGCAGGCCAGGGGTTGTGGGGCGAGTTTGTTGCCATGTTACAAAAAACAAGCGGTACTGAGTTCGCTGCTTGGACTTGGTTGCCCTTTGCCTTCACGATTTTTGGTAGTGTACTAGGTTGGGTGTTTGAATTGGGGTT
>CAJXZM010000091.1 GCA_913063125.1 uncultured Gammaproteobacteria bacterium
TTACCCCTGTTTTTACCCCAGGGTTTGGATATCGATAAATTACTCAGAGTCCTTATCTGTATTATGTTATTCGCCAGCGCCTATTTGGCCGAGGTTATTCGAGGAGGCCTTCAAAGCATTCCCTCAGGACAACAAGAAGCAGCAACCGCACTAGGATTAAGTTATTGGCATACCATGCGTTACATTATTCTCCCACAAGCACTACAGCACGTTATTCCAGGTATTGTTAATACCTTTATTGGACTTTTTAAAGACACAACGTTGGTATTAATTGTGGGCCTTTTTGACTTTCTGGGGATTGTACAAGCTGCCGCAACAAATCCAAAATGGCTAGGACACGCCATTGAAGGGTACATTTTTGCAGCATTTATTTTTTGGTGTTTTTGTTTCTCAATGTCTCGCTTTAGTCGTCACCTTGAACAACGTTCACACTCAAAAGCGAAATCAAATCCCGATTAATACTCGTACTGCGCTATACAGCGCACTACATAGTGCACAAATCAAGTGCTAGACAGGTACAACACATGAACACCAGTAATAGCATCATTACGTTTAACCAGGTCAACAAATGGTATGGTGACCTGCATGTATTAAAAGACATTAATCTCTCCATATCCAAGGGTGAGAAGTGGGTCATCTGTGGCCCTTCCGGATCGGGTAAATCAACCCTCATTCGCTGTATCAATAATTTGGAAACACACCAAAGCGGACAACTACAGGTGAATGCCAAGATACCACAGCAAGTCGGCATGGTATTTCAGCAATTCAACCTATTCCCACACCTGAGTGTTTTAGAAAATTGCACACTCGCTCCCATGCGTGTTAAAGGACAAGACCAACAGTCAGCCATAGATATTGCGATGCATTATCTGACGCGCGTTAACATTGCAGAAAAAGCACACCAGTATCCTCACCAGCTATCAGGTGGCCAACAACAACGGGTCGCTTTAGCACGGGCCCTTGCCATGGAACCCGAAATCATGCTTTTCGACGAACCCACCTCCGCATTAGACCCGGAAATGATCAAAGAGGTATTAGATGCTATGATGGAATTAGCCGATTCAGGCATCACAATGGTGTGTGTTACCCATGAAATGGGCTTTGCCCGACAAGTCGCTGATCATGTGGTATTTATGGATCAGGGAAACATCATAGAAACAGCCCAACCCATTGATTTTTTTGATAATCCTCAACACCCTAGAACACAGCAATTTCTTCAACAAATCCTACCTTACTGATCAACTCCGCTTACATTCTCCCCTCTCTATCGCTAACACTCCCCATAAGATTAACTGAACTGGCAACTAGCCAATGCTGCCCTACAATTAGGTAATCACCTACCAAATGCAATGAGATCATCTATTAATGCCACAACACGAGACTGGGCCGAAAAAAAACGCTCTCGCCGCACAAATGCTCCGGGGTGTGTTCAGTGTCTACCTCTTTATTGCTATCGCAGTCACTGCCACCCATATGGTTGCAGAATACATCAATACAGAAGATAGCATATACCAAGAAATGGATCAGATTCACAAGACCTTCGAGACAGGGTTATCGCAATCGTTATGGACTATGAACGACGAACAGTCCCACACTATTCCTCAAGGCATTCTGAACATGCCCGTAATAACTCGAGTACAATTATTAGACCATGAAGGCAAGATACTAAGTGATATTCATCAAAATATCACTCAAGAGAATATACTCACAAAATCCTTCGATATATATTATGACAACGGAGGACAACTCAATAATGTTGGCACACTAATATTATCTTCGTCTCGAGACATTATCATTAATAAATTACGTTATAGTTTTATATTTATAATGATAAATGCAGCAATAAAATTTATTGCTCTTTGGATTATTTTCTTATGGTTTGGCAAGCGTTTAATTCATACACCTTTACATAAAATCACACAAACGATTAAAACTTTGGACTTAGATAACTTACACGCAACCACCATCCCTTCCACTGTCAATAACAAGAATGAAATCAGCATACTTACGGATTCGTTTAATACGTTAATTAGCAATCTCTCTTCTGCAAAAACGGATTTAGATAACATCCATCAACAAAGAGCCCTTGAAATCGAAGAGCATAAAAATGCAAAGAAAGAAATTTCAGAACTCAACAAGGCGCTAGATGATAGAGTGAGAATACGTACACTTGAACTCGAAAATTCTAAGCAAGAATCACAACAAGCAAACATAGCAAAAACACAATTCCTTGCCCGCATGAGCCATGAATTACGTACACCACTTAATGAAGTATTAGGTTTTGCGCAAGTGCAAGCGCGCCTTTTACAACATGAAGGAAGCCAACGACAAAAAGAAACAACCCAACACATTCTTGATGCCGGACAAAAATTATTGTTCATAATAGAGGATATACTCAATTATTCACAACTGGATGATGACGTCAACGATATACCATTAGAAATTTGTGATATTGACATTGCAATTCTAGAAGCCATCCAACAGTTTAGTGAATCCAATAAAGATTCCAAAATACAAATAAATTATTCTTCTTCGAAACTAAAGACAAAATCAAATTTATTGAAATTAATGCAAGTTGTCATCCACATAATTTCTAATGCTGTTAAATATAATCATAATAAAGGTAGTGTTAATATTATGAGCTCTATTGCTGCAGAAGGGCACATTGAAATAGCCATTCAAGATACCGGCGTGGGAATATCAAAAGAACACTGGAAAGAAATATTCTCACCATTCACTCGGCTGGAATATGCCGAATCTCACCAGATCGGCGGGGTTGGCGTGGGTTTATCACTGGCGCGGTCTCTGATGCGAAAGATGCAAGGTGACATTACGTTATCTCATAGCTCACCAGATGGCAGCCTGTTTATTATTAGCCTACCAAGGTCTGAAGACCTAGACATCCGCGCTCAGTTATAGAAAGAGAACAGACGAACATTCTTATTGTCTTTGATCCAAATGTAAGAGCTAATAACTAGCACCTCTGATTGTGCAAACGTTGATGCAATTACTGCATAAGAACCTGTAAAAATACGGCTCTTATGCTCCATGAATACCCCGTTTTTTTGAATTTATTAAAAAACAGTAAGATAACTAAATTCGAAAAGGTAAGCTGTAATTTCCGTTTTAGCATCATAACCGCTATAAGGAGTATAAATAATATCTTTTGGATCCCTGCTATTGAGATTTGAGCTACTACCACTGGGAATATCAACACTGGATTGAAGCATACCCATACCAACATCAATTAACGAATCCTTATCCCACTGGTAGGAAAAACCCAAGCCTACCAAAAAAGCTGCACCAAAAGGCGCTAATAAGTCCGCCTTATCGTCAGGGATCGCGCTAGGGCGATCTTCATAACCAGCCCTTAGAGCCAACCGGTCATCCCACTGATATTCAAATCCAATCGCCCAACTCCACGTACTCTCATACCCTCGAGGAAAGGCAATGCTATTGGCAGACACTTGCTCTGGGGCTATTAATGTCAAAATTTCTAAAAAATCGACTTGTGTATCAAATTCAATTTTGAATTCTTCCCATGCGGCGGTATCAGTCCACTTAATATCAATATTGGTTTTAAACCGTGGGGTTAACTGCACGCTGATACCTGTGGCAAAGTGTGCGGGAATTGTGAAATCCAATGTCGCAGTTCCCTTGTCTGAATTGACCCCCTGTGGAATAGGCAAGCCAGCTTGGCTCAGGTATCCCACTAACGTACTGTCATTATTTAACCCATGAAAGAAATCAATCCACTTTTGCTCGTACTCAAACTCAAAATCCCCCGTTAACTGAGCCTTTGCTTCACTTTGATAAACTGCCCCCCAAGAAAACCATTCCGTGGGTTCCCATAAGACGCCGATGTTGATAGAAGGATTAAATCCTTCTTCTACTTCAAGATATAAATTCCCGATGGTATCAAACGGTCCAATCCCGCCCTCACACAAATTCACAATCACATTTTGCGCTAAACTACTGCCAGAACCACAGCTGCCCGCTAATGCTTCAACACCGGCCAATAATATATGGGGTAAACGCATATCTAAATCCATCCCTACTCCCGTATAACTGAAGATAAGACCTGCACCGATGGAAAGAGTGTCGGTAACCCTGACACCCAAAGAAGGAGTGAAATAAGCCAGATGAGTAAAACCTAACGCGTTACCCTCAAACCGCGCATTGCTATCTTCCTCTCGGGTGAAACCAACGATCATTGGGGCATATACTGCATCAGCAAAGGTAAGAGTATTATCAGGAGTTGATATTGAAAAACCACCAAGCGGTGCAAGTAAAACGGGTAACTCGGTTAACCCAAAAAAGGGCAGCATTGCCGACACCGTACCTGCAACTGCCTCTCCATTTTCAACAGAATCTGATAAATCCAGACCGGGAATATTATTCTCAAGTCTATCGATGTCTTTCTCTAGCTCAGCTGAGCGCATTAACTCACTACTAATCGTAAACTGTCCGGCAACTACTTTCAGGTTCACTTTTCGCCCCTTTAATCGAGTCAATCCAGCAGGATTGAAATGAATAGCATCAATACCCGGTGGATCTGCTGTTACCGCATTAGCCAACCCTAGGGCCTTTGCGTTACCGATTGTTAGGTTTTGGGCAAGCTGACCGTGTGTGATCAATGGAAAAAGTATTCCCGAAATAAATCCTGTTTTTTTAATGAGGCTTATTATTTTCATTTTTGTATATGCCAATTCTGTAAAAAAACGAAATATAAAATAGCTTTTTCATTTGATAAAGTCGTAATTAATTTCATTAGTCTATTCGGACTAATAGAATTAATTTAGAAATTTAATTCTAAAGATAACAGTTTTTTTACAAGACTTGCATTTGTTTTATGTGTTTCTATCGGAGGTTAAATATGTCAGGTATTAGAATTCAGGGATTATTATCTAGGATAATTAAGTGAGCGATATTCTAAATAAATTATTAGGCGAAATGGATCCGTTAAACCTCAATTTCGCGTTACAAAAGTAAACAATGTGGATTTATCAAATATCAAATTTTCGCATCAACAAAGAAAGTAAAAAACAAAATACTAAGGATGTCTCATGAGTGTTAAATCTATCTATGTTTATGTTTCAATTGTGTTATCTGGTTTACTGTTGGTGTCGTGCGCGGTAGTCCCATCGGTGGCTCCTAGTTATTTGCAAGGTGATGGTGAACTAGAAGAGACGTACTTTGATGTATATATACCAACTCATGACGGGAAAAAATTACGAGCGACGATCTTTCAGCCCGCGTTAAAAGCGGGTGAAAAAGCCCCTGTTATTATTCATGCCCATGGTTTTGGTGTATTCAGAATGTCCGGGCCAATCAGTATTTATGGTTTATTAGTTTACCCAGGAAAAGCCGCAAAAGAAGCATGGAGACAAGGCTATTGGGTTATTAGTTATGATGAACGTGGTCATGGAGGAAGCGAAGACATTATTCGCGTCATGGATCCTGACTATGAAGTTCGGGATGTAAGCACTGTTATTGATTGGGCTGAGAACAACCTTCATAGAATTTCTGCCGATGAAAATCATGACCCTTTAGTTGGAATGATTGGTGAAAGTTATGGCGGTGGTGCCTCGCTGATGGGGGCTACTCAAGATAAACGTATTGATGCCATCATACCTGTGAACACTTGGAATAGTTTTGAGACCAGCCTTGCGCCTAACCGGGTTCCAAAAAGCGGTTGGCTAACCACGCTTATCTTAGTGGGTAACAGCTTTAACCCAGGAAATATGGAGCCCCTCCTTAATAAAGCATATTGGCAAGCTCGCGATGGAGTTATCGAGGAAGAGGTTTTTGATTATCTTACACCTCACAGTACTTATCATAATTGTCAAAATGAAAAATACCCTGCGGCAGATGCACTAATTATCCAAGGTTTTCGAGACGTTTTATTTCCTATCAATGAAGGAATTCGTAACAGAGAGTGTTTATTAAAATCAGGGAATGATATTCGCTTTATTGGCGCACAGGGAGGGCATCTTTTACCGTTTACTCAGTGGTCTCTAATTCCGGGGTATACCCTCGAATCTGATGTTCACTGTGGAGATAAAACATTAAATCTTATTCAAGTCGCCATTAATTGGTTTGATGAAAAACTTAAAGGAAAATACGGTGCTGCAGACGATATTCCGAGTATGTGTCTAACCCAAGGTTATGATCATGGCATTGTGGTCGATAATATAATGAAAGGTGGCGAGTATTTTGAGTTCGATAATATAGAAGTCAACAATGGATTTTCTGGTTTTTTTGAGTCTCCCCTGTATCTAATGGATCAACTGGTAGGTCTAATTACCCCTACGATGAAACAACCTATACTTGACGACCACGCCTCGCCAAGTGCTACATTTCGCCCCGCCTTCTTTCCACTAAAAACTGTTGAAAAAACTGTAAGCCTGACAGGGATACCAACACTGCTGGCTAATATCGTGGTTACAGAGAATGAAGAACCCGTGATATTTGTAGGAATAGGGGTTAAGCGGGCACGTTCTCGGCACATAGAACTTATTAGTGATCAAATTATACCATTGCGAGGAGAAGGAAAACACAACGTTGAGATGATGGCAGTGAGTACTCGCTTAGAACCTGGTGATATTCTGGGTATTACAGCTGCAGGTTATAGTAACCAGTATCGTTTTAGCGGTGGTGATTGGTTTTCAAAGGCATTGCTGTCTGGTTCAATCAATATGCCAATTCTTGCTTTGTAGCAAGGATTGACCATGACACTATCGGCTGACGCAACATCCCTATTGTATCTTTGGAAACGGCGCTCTTTATACCTTGGAATGTATCCGCTTTCGAACCCGACAACACAGGGTGCTGTGTCGTTTCTCGTGGGGATCGACGGTCCCATTGCAGTAGAGCAACCTTGCACTGGGAAACTTATTTGTGCAAATTCATTTCTGATACCTGCTGGTGTCACTTTTGCCGTTGACTGCAAAGGCCATCGTCTTGCGAATTGTTATCTTGACCCATGTAGTGAGGATTTTTATCGTCTTGAGCAGGTTATGGATAAAAAGGTTGGCGAAATTTTTGTAGGAAATAACAAGGAGTTTATACAGGCGGCGGCATTCGAAAAAATACTTTGTCAGGCTATGAACCTTCAAGGAGCAGAGAACCTACTTGAAGTCACTACATTTCCAATATCACATGAAGTTTCAAAAAAAAATCGAGTAGATCCTCGGATTACTGAAGCCATCAACATCATTAAAAATAACCCAACAGTAAATCACTCAAGTAATACAATAGCGAAACGTATTAATGTCTCAGAGGTTACCTTGCAGCGCCTATTTAAAGCAACCACGGGTGTTTCCATTCGACGTTTCCGTTTATGGCACCGCTTGTTTGTTACTGCAATGAAACTAACCCAAGGCTGTTCCGTAACAGACGCTGCAGTTGAGGCAGGTTTTTCAGATGCCCCACACTTTAATCATGTAGTGAAGCGCATGTTGGGCCTAACGCCGTCTTCAATTATTGAGCTAACTCAAAATATGGCAATTATTTCGGTTCAGGCAGAAAATAACAAATAAATGGCATCGCATAACCTGCATCTTCGCTTGGCCTTCTTCACAATTAAGTTTATCTTGTGAGTGCTAGAACGCCCCCCCTCCTAATAATAATAATTTAACCAAGAGATCTGGGAATACCCATGATGAAACACCTATTTCATAAATCATTCAGGTATTGCACCTATTCCATTTTCTTACTGCTCACTTTTGGCCTAGTCAGTGGCTGCGCTAACGATACCCCCATAAATATTGACGATCCTCTTGAAAGTAAAGGCACCTATGATGTTCACATTAGTAGTGTAAGCATTCCAAACCCGGAAAATTTGGACAAGTCATTTTCTGGGAAGGTTTACTTTCCATCACAAGATGGTGGCACATCAAGAGAAAGTGGTGATTATACGTTAATTCTGTTGACGCCTGGTTTCTCAGCATCCTTTACTCTTTATGAGCGTTTCGCAAAGCACTTTGTTTCTCATGGCTTTGTTGTATTGGGTTTTAATTTCGTGCCTAGCGCCAAATCCACGGACGGCGAACATGACTACAAAGCACGCCAAGTTGGTTATGCAATTGATTTTATTGTGAGTGAAGCTAGTGAGATTTCTGACTACATTGACCCGACTAATGTAGGCTTAGTTGGACACTCCATGGGAGGGAAAGTAAGTTTCTACGCGGCCTCTATCGATCAGCGAATTCGTGCTATAGCCGCCATGGATCCATCGAATGCCGGCGGACCACCTTGTTTCATCTCTCCTTCCAATTGCGCGGCTTATCCCGTTGCTCCAAACCCAACCCGTGAAACAATTGGCATCTTGGACAATATCCAGGTTGCCAGCCTCATTATAAGATCCGCACCAGACCCACTTTTCAATCCAGCAGAAGAATTCAACGCATCCTGGTTTTTCTATGGTTATGACGGTAACGGTTTATATGCGGTACCATCACCTGCGGTATATATTGATATGGGAAAGGTCTCTCACGCAGCGTATATACCTCTCATATCAAGGCCAGTTGCCGCATTTTTAAAACGAACAATGGCGGCTTGGTTTATGACACACCTTCGTGGTGAACCAAGGTCAGAATATTATGACGGAGATATTATTCAAAAAGATATAGATAAAGGTTTAATCTTCGCGATGGACTACCGTGAATAATTTCATTATCGAAAAATAGTAACCCTAACTTATAGGTGACGTAATGACGCCATTGTTCGAATAATATTTTCGGCATGAACCCGAATACCAAGGCTTTGGTTCTGGGAAAAGTACCTGGATATAATGGAAATACCAAGACCCGCCACCACTGCTTGCTTAATCGCTTCGCTACTACCCAATTCCATCACACTCTTTACCTAAATATTTTGGTTGATATTTATCAATGTAATAAGCCTTATCCATACCGTGAGAGCCTATCTTTATTGTGTGCCTCACCTGACCAAGCTTATTTAGCTCAGCTTCGCCCTCTGGCCCTAAACGTATTGCATTTATTAGTAATTTGAACGCCTAGACCCATCTTCACGGTGCCCTGTACGTAAAATACATTGGAAAATATCTCCTTAGTAGGACCGTGCTAACTTGCAGCTGGGCGTTGAGTGCTCATAAGAACCCCTTACTATTAATTGTCATTGGCCTAAACATCAGAAAGGTCTTTATATCTATAATTCAAAGACTTAACAACCTTGGGTTCCGCATAATGTCTCAGAATACTTTACGTTCTTTGAGTGCATTAAAGGCCTTCCTTTTACTATTCACGAGACCACGTGGCTTTGCGGCAGCTTCGATTACTGCCATTTTCTCCCAATAAAGCACTCCAGGGTACCTTGGTAGAACGCTTATTCTTTTCTAAACTGTCGACACAATCTCATTTGAGATATACTAGCCCCATTAAACCAGTCAAAAATAGCGCCTAGCGAAGAGTCATTCAATGGCGGATCAGGACAGATAGATGAGTGAAGATAAGCAGATCCCGGTAGTACAAGTTGAAAGTGGCCGTAAGTTTGTGAAGCCCAGTGGCATTACCGCGATCAAGAATGGCATTAAAGGATCAGGTCAAGATAAAAGTGCTTTAAAGCGTAAGCCTTCGTGGTTGCGCATTAAAGCACAGAGCAGTCCGCTATATAGTGAAGTCAAAAAGACCGTAAAAGAACATCGATTAGCAACCGTTTGTGAAGAAGCGATGTGCCCGAATATTGGTGAGTGCTGGAGTTCAGGCACGGCCACCATTATGTTGATGGGTGATGTTTGCACCCGTGCTTGTAAGTTTTGTGCAGTCGATACGGGCAACCCTAAAGGCTGGTTAGACTTAGAAGAGCCAGCAAACACAGCTGAGTCCGTTAAACTCATGGGGCTTAAATACCTGGTATTAACCTCGGTGAACCGTGACGACTTACCTGACGGCGGTGCACAACATTATGCCGACGTGGTAGCAAAGGTTAAATTAGAAAACCCCGAAACAGATGTTGAAGCGCTAACACCTGACTTTTTGGGTGTACTAGATAGCATTGAAACGGTAGTAAATAGCGGCATTGTGGTGTTCGCACAGAATATCGAAACCGTAAGGCGCTTAACGCACCCTGTTCGAGATCCTCGCGCAAGTTACGACCAAACCTTAAACGTTTTGGCTCACGCGAAAGTACATAATCCTAAGGTACTCACTAAAACTAGCCTTATGCTCGGTTTAGGTGAAACAGAAGAAGAAATCCTGCAAACAATGGATGACTTACGTGAAAATAATGTCGATGTTTTAACGATGGGGCAATACTTACAGCCCACGTTAAACCACCTGGCCGTAGAGCGGTATGTCACCCCTGAAGAGTTCGATAAATACCGCCAATGGGGCCTAGATAAAGGCTTTTTTGAGGTCGTATCGGGCGCCCTGGTTCGTTCAAGTTATCGTGCAGAGCAAGTACTTCAAAAAAATAATGTAGGCCTTTAACGATATTTTAATCATTAGCTTAAAAGATACACCTTGTCATTGCGAGCTCTAGACCAGACCTTGTAATGACACTTTAGCGCTCACCTAAATAGTTAAATGCATCTGCTAACGCTGACGATGGACTACGAGGATCATACCCCAACTCAAACTGCGCCTTTGAAATATCATATTCCTGTCGTATCCCGTAAAACAATTCTACTTGGCTTCGCGTTAATTCTGCAGATTTTCCGGTTACACTAGCCATCCACTCTAAACACCACGCAATAGTGTACAGCAACCATTTTGGCACTGCGGGAGGAAGTTTAAAGTGTGGCTCCTTTTTATTCGCTATGTTAACGATATCAGATAAGGACGAAGAGCCTTTGTTTGCCAATATATAGCGATTACCCGACTCACCCCTATTTATTGCGGCATGCATTCCTTTTGCGACATCACGAACATCCACGAAATTGAAGAAGAAATTTGGATTCACCGAAAGCTTATTTTTCTTAATAGTTTCAACAAACTGCATCGTATCCGTTAGAGCACTAGCGTGAGGACCAATCATCGCGGAAGGAAGTACAGTCACCATCCACAGATTGTGTTTCTTAGCCAACTCCCACGCTCTCTTTTCAGATTGAATTTTTGAACGATAGTAAGCATTTGACATCTCATCGTTCCAGCAACTTTCGTTCAGTAGCTCACCATTATGTCCCACCGCGGCAACAGAACTTACGTAGACTATCTTTTTCACCTTAGCATGTGCTGCCGCTTCAAGAACAACCTCTGTACCAATCACATTAGGTCGAACTATCTCCTCTTCAGGGTTCTTCGCCCAATGCTTAAATACTGCGGCGACATGATACAAAATATCGACGCCTTTCAGCGCTCTAGCCATAGCGTCCTTATCCTGCATCTCCGTGTAGACAATGTCACAGTTCAAGCCATCAAACATGCCAATATTATTCATATCCCTAACGCCAGCACGCACTTTTTCGCCAGCCTGAAGGAGCTCCCTGACAAGATTATTTCCTAAGTGCCCATTCGCACCCGTCACCAAACACACATTACTCATATCGCCCGACCTCTATAAGAAGAATTCGAACAACAGAATAAACCCTCCCCCTGGGGGGAGGGTCAATACATTTAATGCATTATTCTGTATCTAAAAATAGAATTTGAAGCTCTTCTCTCATTGAGACAAGCTCCATATCTAAAAGATTCGCTTTCTCAATATCCAATTTTATTTGAGCCCTTTTTTCATCAATTGCACTATAAGCAATTTCAAGTGGAAAACGGTTTTCGGTATGTTTGGTTAATACCAGCGGGGCAATATCAGATAATTTAAATCCTAGCGCTTGGGCTCGTTTTATCATCGATATAATGACAATGTGATGCTCATTATAAATTCTGTAGCTTCCAGAACGACTAATATCGAGTAAAAGACCTATTTCTTCATAATGACGAATCGCTTTCCTGGATGCGCCCGTTCGTTCAGAAACTTTACCTATATACATGTATTAGTCCATTAAATATCAAAAAAACTAGTCGCTAAAAATTTAAAGAACCTTTGCAGAAAGTTCAACAAGCTTTTCCTGTTGGTTTTCGCTCAAATTTTCCATCAGACTATTCGTACAATGTTCAAAACTTACCCTTGCCTCTGTATAAAGTCGTTGTCCAGCCTTTGAAAGTTTAACCAGGCTCTGCCGAGCATCTCTTGGGTTTGCTTCTTTTACTACTATCTTTATCTTTTCCATTGGAGCGATGAGGCGTGTAACGCCGGAAGCGCTTATACCAACATGCTCCGCCAACTCGATCCGGCGCATTGTCTTCAAAGGAGAGCTATCTAGATGATGCATAATCATATACTCAGTAAAGCTTATCCCATGGACGCTAAGCTGATTGTCCACTCTCTTTGATAGTTTAGACGCCAATAGCGCATTTTGAATTATAAACGTAGAACTTACTGGAACCTGACACATAAAAACACCTTGATATATACTTGAGTAATCAACTATATATCAAGGTGTTTAGAATATCAACACATGAAAAATAACAACCCACGCTGATATGCTCATGCACCTCTCACTCTCTGGTGGAGTTTAATTTCGAGGAAGAAATAGGACAGCTAGTGATTATCAGCAATGGTTAATGCCCGCGAGTGCCAGCTTGATGATTATCATTGGTGCTCGATGGACAATTGAACGTAGTTTTCCAATCGAATTGGCTAGTTTTATTTGAAGTATAAGAGGTATAGTGAATACTCAAATAACAACAATGAAAGGACAATTTATGACCGTTCGATGTGTTGAACCGGCCGAAGCACTTGGCGGGCCTGATGAATACTTGGTCAGTGTCGCCGCCAATGATGAGTTATTATTTCCCCATGTTGATAGTTGCATCGCGATAGCATTTATTTTGAACAATAACAGTATGATTGGAGGTCATGTCGGTATGCAAATGCCAACCGCTGCAGACCTTAATCCTCATGGGAATGCGATGCAAATTTGTAATCAGATGATGCAGCGTGTAGGTAATGCACAAGTAAATACGCTAATCATGGTTGGTGATGCCAACTGGGAAAATGAATTTATTGGCAACCGTAATGTGGTACAGGACATTATTACTCGTGTGGGATGTATAAATTCTCTCTTTATTGATACAGGAAGTTTTGGCGGCGGTGTTGATGTTTCTCTAAACCCTCGTCGAGAGATGGTATTTATCCAGCGCTGTACCGACAATCGTGCTCTCGTGTTTCAACGCCCTTATGCCAGAATTACTGGCCCTCAAATCGAAAGACCAACGTAAAAAATAATACCAAGAATCACACAACACAATGGCATGAATGGTAAATTGCGTTATGGGGTGACTTCTATCTCTGACAGTGACCCAACCTTAATCGGTCACTGTCAGAGATAATAGAATCGTTCCGAAAAAACAAAATTAACGAATATCTATTTTCCACCTATCAAGAGGACAACAACAAAATACATTACGCCTCAACACCCACCTTCATCTGACCCAAATAATCCATTTTTCCTAGTGGCACACCCAGCATACGTAAAATACTATACGTTGTAGTCGCATGAAAGTAGAAATTTGGCAAGGAAAAGGATAATAAGAAGTTCTCATTGGTAAATGGAATCACCCTCTTGCCGATGTTAAATACCATTGAATTCGCAGCCAGCGATTCAATTTCGGAGGCATCGAAATCAGCAAGTTTTTCTCTTGCATTGGCAACTACCGCCTGAAGCCCTGCGTAATCCATATCAAGTTCAAATGAAGGCGGGCTGAAGCTTCCCTGTTGTAGGCCCTCTATTGCACCCAAGGAATGATGAGCGAGAGATACAATTTGGAAGTGTAGCGGCATCATATCATCATGCAATCGCGCCATTACCATTTCCTGTAAATCTAGCCCCGTTTCAGCAGCATGGCTTACACCTTTGTCTAAAACACCAGCGATACCTTCCAGTACCTGTAAATAGCTGTTCACGCTGGTGTTATAAAATGATAGTGTCATTTTTTTTCCTCGGTGTGATAAATTATTAGTGGGGTGAAAAGGCAACTCTCTACTAATTGTGACAGAAAACAAGGGTACTCGCGTAGTGAAGATCTCAAAAAACAAATGGCTTACCTGTTTTAACGCCAAAACAGAAGCCGATACCAATATTATCTGCTTTCCATTTGGTGGCGCGGGAGCGTCGGTATATAAACCTTGGGATTCGGAGCTTCCGGACAATATCCGTTTATGGTCAGTGCAGTTACCTGGACGGGAAAACCGCTTCGCTGAAGGTTTTACACATGACTATAATAGTATAGTAAAAGGTATTGTTGATGATATTATGGCATTGAAATTAGACAATATCGTTCTATTTGGTCACAGTATGGGAGCTCATATTGCGTTATTCGTCGCTGAGAAGCTGCATAAAAATCATGCGATTGAACCTCTACTATTAGCCGTTTCAGGGAATACACCACCAAGCATTAACGTTAAGAAATCCTGGTCCACATCCACAGATAATCAGCTGCGTGATCACCTAAAGAAACTGGGTGGCATTCCTTCTGAGGTGGCCGACAATCGTGATTTCCTCGACATGTATATGGAAAAGATTCGAGCCGACTACACGTTAATCGAATGCAGACCCTCAAGAGAGGTGTTTACCTTACCCATTCCACTATTGGCATTGTATGGAAAAGATGACCCATTGTTTCCAACAGAAAACATGAAAGAATGGTGCCAGTATACTTCAGAAGATTCTAAGGTACTCGAATTTTCAGGCGCACATTTTTATTTTCAACAAGATTGTCGGCTTATAGTCCAAGCTGTTTGTATGACGCTAGACAAACTACTCACCGAATGACAGTGAACACCTTACAGAGAATGAACCCGACATGCTCATGCTGTATGCCCGCAACAAATTTAAGATATTCCAGCATGGTTTAAAAAAACATTTCCACATTAGAATATCTCCAATTTATTTCAGTTTTTAGAAACTAAGCTCTGCGTTTTCTAAACGCATAGGTACCTGCAGCGACCAGGGTTTTAGCGAATACAACCCACTCACTCAGGCTAGCCTTAGGGACCAGACCTTTGGCCATACGCGCTAGTTGAAATTCATACCAGACGATATCGAGCATGGCGATTTTATCTAAAGCTCTCACACCCGTCGTAAGTATTCGTAACTCCTGCTTATGTGAACTATCAGCAATCAGGTTGTTGGGAAAGTCCGGGTCCACTGCGGTAGTTCGCGCTACACCTATCAGATCAGTCGCACCACTATCCAAAGCAGACTGCATGGCGGCAGATGAACGAAACCCGCCGGTTAAAACCAAGGGCGTGTCCACTAAAGCGCGCACTTTTTCAATATAATCCAGAAAATATGCTTCACGCTTAAGCGTCGAATCCTTTACTTTGTGACCTACCATAGACGGGCTTTCGTACGTACCACCAGAAATTTCAATTAAATCGATTCCGGCAGCAGCCAATGCTTTTACCACTTCCATTGAATCCGTTTCGGTAAAACCACCCTTCATGAAATCGGCTGAGTTAAGTTTAATTCCAATAGGAAAGTCATCACCTACCTCTGCACGTATGGCTTTGTAAACAGCCAATGCAAACCGCATGCGATTTTCCAGAGATCCACCCCACTGATCGCTACGCTGATTGTGACGAGGAGATAAGAATTGGCTCACCAGGTAACCATGAGCACCGTGAATTTGTACTCCGCTAAATCCCACTTGCTTTGCCAGCTTAGCACTTAGCGCAAACTTATTAATGATCTCGAGAATCTCCGGCTCTGTTAGGGCGCGAGGCGTATTAAAACCTTTCTCCAATCCTCCCTCTAAACTAATAGCGGAAGCAGATACAGGCTCTTCACAGATGAAATTTGGAATTTGTTTGCCTGGATGATTTAACTGAGTCCAGATTTGAGAGTTGTTCTTTTTACCTGCGCTAGCCCATTTTTTGAATGGCTCCAGGTCCGATTTTTCATCCAAAACAACATTTTTTGGCTCACCCAGTGCAGTACGATCAATCATAATATTGCCGGTCACCGATAAACCAATACCACCTTGCGCCCAACGCCCATACAGTGTCGCCAAGCCCGCAGTCGGGTTGTGATCTCGCGTACCTAGCTGTTCACTCATCGCAGATTTATAAAGACGGTTCTTAATGATTTGCCCATTTCCAAGAATGTACGGTGAACCAAGTTCGTTTGACATGGCTTGGGTTTTCACTGCTGGTTGTGGCATGGAATGCTCCGTTAAAAGCCTGATAGGCTTAGTATCTTAGAAAGTTCGTTTTGTTATAGATATAGATATACCGTGGGGCTGTAGAGAACGTCTAAAGCTTCACAATCAGCTTGCCCTTGTTCTCGCCCGTAAAGAATAAGTTCAAACCATCGATTGCCGACTCAAGTCCTTCCAATATATGTGAACGGTGCTTAATCTTGCCGGCCATCACGTAGGGCGTAAGTTTAGCCAATAGAGCAGGCACTTCATGAAAGTGATCAGGCATGGTAAAACCCTGAACGGTCAGGCGGCGTTTAAGCACGCTCACCCAGCTAGGTCCCGGTGACGGTACTTCCTTTGAGTAATCGGCAATGAGCCCACATACCATCACTCGGCCGTGGGCATTCATGCGCTCGACTATCAAGCTTTGAATCGGACCGGCAGTATTTTCAAAAAACAGATCAATGCCATTGGGCGCGAGCTTCTCCAGTTGGCTCTCTAAACCCGCACTCTTGTAGTTGATGGCACTGTCAAAACCTAACTCGTTGACAATCCAGTTGGCTTTTTCTTCATTACCCACCACGCCAATTACGTGTAGGCCATCCGCTTTTGCCAGCTGACCGACAATAGAACCGACTGAACCGGCAGCGCCTGTCACGATGATGGTTTCGCCTTTTTTTGGATTGCCTACATTAAAGTAACCTTGCGTGGCGGTTAAGCCAGGCAAAGCAAAAATCGATAATATCGTCTCATCTGGCAAAGGGGCGTCCGCCTTGTTCAGACCTTGGCCATTACTTAGAAAATATTCCTGCCAGCCCATCATCCCCATTACACGGTCGCCCACGTTAAAGTCTGGGTGGTTACTTTCGACCACTTCACCAATACCCGAACTACGCATGACGTCTCCCAAGGCAACCGGTGGTATGTAACTATTGGTATCGGGGCTCATCCAACCAAACATCGCGGGGTCCAATGACATGTGATTTTGTTTAACCAGAAACTCTCCTGGGGCGACATTGGGCATATCCTTCTGTACTACTTCAAATAACTCAGAGCTGATAGGGCCACTACTAGGGCGCTTAACAAGGTTAATCGCGGTATACGTCGTCATGAGCATCCTTCCTGTGATTAGGTTTCATCGGGTTGTTTGTTTTGAATGACGCCATTATTACTAGTTTTATAGGTAGGATATATGGCTTAATTAGCGAATGTTTATTGTCATAAAGACAACAATACCCAATTGGGACGCAAATGGATCAATTAAGAGCATTAAAATACTTCATAAAAGTCGTGGAGACCGGCAGCTTTACCAAAGCAGCCACCTTGTTTTCGGTGCCACCATCATCGCTTTCGCGGCGGGTTGCTGATTTAGAACAGAGCCTTGGAGCGACTCTGCTTAAACGTTCCACTCGGGTAGTAAATCTAACTGAAATAGGCCAGATCTATTACCAACAAGTCAGTGAAATAGTGACTCAACTGGAACAGAGTGATGAAGCGGTGCGCTCTTATCAGAGCACACCCATGGGCGTGTTACATATAAGCTCAATGGTTGGCTTTGGTGAGCGTATTTTATTGCCCTTGTTAGATGAGTTCAGCGAGTTGTATCCACAGGTCACCCTAAATGTAAGCCTCAGTGATGAACTCTCTACCCTAGGCAGAGATGAGGTAGATATTGCCATTCGTGGCGGTTACGCGCCCGATGAGCGAGTATTAGCGATAAAATTAATGGCCAACCATTTTATTCCGGTGGCAGCGCCCAGCTATTTGGAAAAGTATGGTATTCCAGTCAGCGCATTGGAGTTAAAAGCGCATCAAGGTTTGTATTTCAAAACACCAGGAGGACCCACGCCGTGGATTTGTGAAATAGACGGCCAGTGGCAAGACGTATCAGCAGTGCAAGCACTGGTCTCTAATAACGGAAAATGGTTGGTCAACAAAACCCTTGCTGGGCAGGGTATTTTGATGATGCCTCGGTGGGTATTATCGGAATACCTTGAATCCGGCGAGCTTATCGAACTAAACATAGAGCCAACTCTCAGCATTACCCAAAACCCGAATTTCGGCATATATTTGTTATACCAAAAACAACGTTATCAAGTGCCTAAAGTAAAAGCTGCTGTAGATTTTCTAGTGGCCAGGGTTAAAGGATTCTACTAGACCAGAGCCCACCTCCCCCCACCAGCGAGAATAAAATCGTTTCCGATAAATCACAATCCACGGATGTATATTTGCCGTTTATCCGAAACGTTTCAGTAGTTTCTTAGGGACTCCAACAATACGCCCTAAGGTGTCCGATCAATAAAGTAACCCCTGTCAAATGTTCTGTATTTTGACAATAGAGAGTAGCACTGGTATATTCCGTACGGGTTATTATACGAGCGATATTTTTGTAATTGTTCGAGAATGGATTCTATTCTTCTTGTGCTTGTCTGCTAAATTATTTGTTCCTTTCACGAGCAGCATAAATAATGCAGTTTCCCTCGTATAATATCGGATATTTTACTATCGAACTGTTTTTAGGAGCAATCACAATGCGGGCAATTATTTTTGGCGTAATATTGGTATCTCTATCTGCTTGTAGCAATTTAGAAATCAAACAATTAGCGGATACCGTATCGGATTTGGCAGGTGGAAATGTGCCATCTAATCTAGGGTCATACTCCTCCAAGGCTGAACCAAGCTCAGGTTATAAGCATCAAAATCAGCAATATGTTAATGAAACAGAAAATTTTACCTTTAATGATGCAACACGACAGAATAATGATTTGGGGCTTATTCGCCCAGTTACTTATGAAAAGAACCCCAAAGGGTTAACGATGGTACGTTTTTTAGGCTACCACCAAGACAGTGGCGCAGATATAACTAGCCGACAATATATGTATAAAATTGTTGATAATGGATGGTTAAACAAGAAGCCGGTAGTTAGCTTTAATAATAATGCATTTGTTGTTAACAGCGGTGCGTATTATTTAAAGGGCCAGTCAAATAGCGGTAGCTTCAATGTTTCTGGTGATGTTTTGTTAAAACGCGGAGTTACTAACGTAGTATCGTTGGAACTTGAGTGACACCAGAGGTTGAAGTCCATACGAACACATTTGGTTTATAAAACAATAAATTGCTTACCAAAAAGCCGCGCTTAACATAGCGTGGCTTTTTCGGGTAAAGAGCCTTCAATGTTTGAGTGTGTTAGCTAGTCTTTTCGTACTTGCCCAATCCTGTAAAGTATTTTCCCTTTCCATAATTTCTTTCCAACACCCTCAGCTTCTTGTTTCTGCATAAAACCTCTACCCAGCCTTTGAAAGCTTATGCGCAGGCCAATGGTAAAAATTAAAGTTTGTCCCGCCCTCTAAGACTCGTTATGCTGTAACCCCACTGAATTCGATAATATAACTAAAGAGAAAACGTCATGGTTGTTTTGCATCACTTAAATAATTCGCGTTCACAGCGTTTATTATGGCTATTTGAAGAGCTCAACATCCCCTACGAAATTAAAAAGTATCAGCGGGATTCAAAAACGGAACTTGCCCCTGAAGCCATAAAAGAAGTACATGCATTAGGTAAATTCCCGGTAATTACCGATGGCGACATAACCATTGCAGAATCAGGCGCTATTATCGAATATTTGGTGGAAGAATACGGGAAAAATCTCTCACCAGAACGCGGTACTGACGCAGGACGATCCTACACTTACTGGATGCATTACGCTGAAGGGACATTAATGCCTTTGCTAGTAATAAAATTAATTTTTGATAAAGTGAAATCCAGTCCGATGCCCTTTTTTATTAAGCCAATTGCTAAAGGTATCGCCAATAAGGTGATGGCCGCTTATGCTGGGCCAAACATTACGTCTAACTTAAAATTTATTAATCAACATTTGGCAACTAACGAATGGTTTTGTGGAGATCAGCTAACAGGTGCTGACATCCAAATGAGCTTTCCGTTAGAGGCGATGGTGTCGCAGCAAGGGCTAGATGAGTATCCTAATATCATTGCATTTGTTAAAAAATTCCAGGCGCGCCCAGCCTATCAAAAAGGCTTGAAGGCAGGCGGATCATATGACTTCGCATAAGCTTCAAAAGAACCCCTTACGGAGAACTAACGCCACATGCTCATGACATCTTTATCAACCGTAGAGGTGAACCCTTCTACAACAGCCTCAGCTGCGGTTATCTGGTTACACGGCTTTGGCGCCGACGGACATGACTTTGAAAGTATTATCCCTCAACTTAACTTACCTGCGAGTCTACCGATACGTTTTATTTTTCCGCATGCCCCCAAGCGTAATATCACCACGATGGGCGGAAATTCCATGCGCGCCTGGTTTGATATTGATATGACTCAAAGCATCGATACTGACGGCATCAAAAAATCCACTTTTCAAATTAAAGACCTTATTCAACAAGAAATTGACAACGGCATACCTGCCGAACGTATTGTGCTAGCAGGGTTTTCACAGGGAGGGGCCATTGCGTTAAATACCGCGCTTCTCTATCGAAAACCACTTGCCGGCATTCTTGCGTTATCAACATTTTTGCCGGTAGCAGAAGAATTTGGCACCAAGAAAACTCGGGGAAATGCAGAGATCCCCATATTAGTTTGTCATGGCAACCAGGATGAGGTACTTCCCCTGGCCATGGGAAAATCAGCTTTTGATACGCTAAAATCACATAACTATACTGTCGAATGGCAAGAGTATGATATGGCTCATAGTGTATGCCCACAACAAATCCAAGATATCTCGGCATGGTTTCAAAAAGTATTTACGTAACCTATGTTGTTATTTAGGAAGTGGGGGTTATGGTAATATCGCATAACCTACGAAATATTAGGATTAATACACTATGATAATGACCAGTCCAGAAAACCAACCCAATACGCACAATACAGAACAAGAGACTGAAAGTGCATTGGCTATCGTGTCCAATAACCGTGATTTCAAAGTGCTTAGAAGGGTACCGGAGCAACGGACCCTAGAGATAACAAATACCGGTAGCCATCTGTTTACGGCGGCTATTATTGATTTAGAAACCCTGGGCCTTGACCCGACGCTTCATCCCATTATTGAGCTTGGAATGTTGCTGTTTAGCTTTTCCTCTACGGATGGGATACTGAGTGTCGTGGAAACCTACAATGGCCTACAAGACCCCGGTGTTCCGATTCCTGACGAAATAACGGCAATTACTGGCATTACTAATGACGATGTTGCCGGGCAAACCATCGATTGGCAATTAGTCGCACAGTACCTACAAAGAACGGATCTCGTTATCTGTCACAACGCTTCTTTCGATAGAAACCACCTCGAAATGCAGGCACCACCGGTTATTGCAGATATCGTTAAAAACATGGCTTTTGGCTGTTCGCTCAAAGATGTTGATTGGCGCTCTCGCGGTTATGAGTCCGGCAAACTTGAATTCCTAAACTTTAAAGCCGGGTATTTTTACGAAGGCCATCGCGCGTTAGTAGATTGTTGGGCAACGTTAAATGTTCTTGTGGTTGAAGAGGGCGCTTTTGACGAATTGAAAGCCTCAGTCCGAAAGCGAGGTGTATTAATCTGTGCATTGAATTCAAGTTTTGATACAAAGGATCTGCTAAAGGGAAGAGGGTATCGCTGGTCAGACGGCACAGGAACGTTGCCGAAGGCATGGTGGACAACCGTGGAGGAAAGTTGTTTTGATGATGAAAAATTGTGGTTGGACGAGGTTGTCTTTAAATCAAAGAATGCCTCCTCTGCATTGCCAAGTAAGGTTATTACTGCCCGCTCACGCTATTCACGTAGAGCACAGACGTTCGATTGATTATCTGGCAACAACCCTTTGATACTTATGTTCGAGCTGCCTCCTTATTAGGTGTCAGTGGGAGTTTGTCCTCCGTATTTGTTGGAATGCACTTTGTACGTGATAAGCGCTATTGATTTGAATTACGCACAATTACCTGTATTATGCGTAAGTATGCAAAAGTCGCGTAATTGTGCGTAATTGACGAGGTGGTTTATGGAAGGTTGGCATTACCCACGAGAAAATCTGGCAGAGCATTATCTAAGCCTGTTGGCGCTTGGAATTTCATCTAATTTTGCCATTATTGCCCCAAGGCGAAAAGGTAAAACGCTGTTTATACTCCAGGACCTAGCGCCACAAGCGCAGAAGAAAAAGTACATTCCAGTCTATGCCAGTCTTTGGCAAAATATTAATGCCCCCCACGAAGGGCTTATTTCCGCTCTCGAGGAGGTGATAGCTACCTTGGAAAAGAAGGCAGCGTTCAGTCGGTTACTTAAAACAAAGATCAAAAAAACAACCGTAAGCAATGAATTACTGGGCAAGATGGAAGTAGAATTTGCTGATAATCCTAGCAAACCGACCAGCAAAGAGCTCATCTACCTAGAACAATTGCTGAGTACATTGGAGAAAAAGGCAGGGAAAAAGACCATTCTATTACTGGTTGATGAAGTGCAACACCTCGCCACATCGAGTCGGTTTGATCCACTGGCACACACATTGAGAACTATGCTCGATAAACGTCAGGGCAGGGTAAAGAGTATCTTCACCGGTTCCTCCAGGCACTACATGAACCTTCTATTTAATGAATCGAAGTCTCCATTTTACCATTTCGTAGAATCAGTTCCCTTTCCAGATCTTGATGTCAAATTTATTGAATTCTTGAGAGAAAAGTTGGCTAACGATCACCAGATAACCGTACCTATCCAACCCCTCAGCAAGACATTTTCATATTTAAATCAGTCTCCTTACTGGATGATGAAACATATTGCTCACATGATCACGTATAAGGCTACGGTAAAGGAAGCACGGGAATACGTTCTTCAACTCATGGAGGCAACTGACGATTTTGAAGGGTTAGCCAAGAAGATGAAACCTATTGATCAACTGGTTTTTATAGCGCTTTGTGAAGATAGGAATCCGTTTTCCAAAGAATT
>CAJXZM010000092.1 GCA_913063125.1 uncultured Gammaproteobacteria bacterium
GCGTTAAATCGGCATATTCCTTACGAGGTGCTTAAATCTGACAGCGCTATAAAGCAGCACTCGATTGCAAACCCTACACAGCTGGTTATCAGTAACGATGGTAGCACCGTTTACATGGCGGCAATGGGTTCTAACAAAATCGCAGTTTATCCTACAAATCAATTAGAAGATGATGCGTATTGGGATAATAACGGGATTGAATTTGACCCTAAAACAGCCAGCAAACAGCATATTTCTGTGACAGGTGGCCCTGTAGGATTATTGTTAGATGAATCGCGAAAAAAGCTGCTAACGTATACTCGTTTTGACAACAGCTTGGTTGTGGTTGATCTAGATAAGGTTTCCAATCAAACCCGTATAGCCTTGAGCAATCCAGAGCCTGCAAAGGTCATCGCTGGTAGAAGTATGTTATACGATGCGTCCCGATCCTCATCAAATGGAGAAGCATCCTGTGCGAGTTGCCATATTTTTGGAGATACGGATCACTTAAGTTGGAACCTAGGAAACCCTGACTCATCAAATGCGAAGAATCCACAGCCTTTTCCTACGTTTAAATTCTCAACGTTGGGTTGTGATTTTGTAGGGCCAGAGGAACAAAGTTGCCAATTGTTAGATATATTGAACGGTGACGGCGATCGATTAACCATTGCTTCGATGAAAGGGCCAATGTTCACCCAGACGTTAAGGGGAATGAGTACACACGGCCATATGCATTGGCGAGGTGACCGATCTGTCGGGTATTTTGGTACAGACACCGAGAAAGATCTGGATGAAAAGACTTCCTACAAAAATTTTATCGTTGCCTTTGAAGGTTTGCTTGGAATGGATATAGAGCTTCCTGCAAATGTGAATGCTGCCGATAAATCTCCTGATGTTGTGAAACTTGAAAAAGACATAGACACGTTTGCTGATTTTATACTTGCAACACAAATGCCGCCAAACCCTATTCGACCCTTGAGTAATGGTCTTTCTGCGTCAGCAGCTATAGGAAAAGCGTTCTTTTTAGGTGAACGACGATCTGATGGCTTAGCAGACGACAGTAATAAGAATGGGCCAGAACAAGATGGCGTAAATTGCGAAGGCTGTCATGGATTAAATGTCGAGAAAGGTTTCTATGGCACACGAGGAGAGGTCGCCCATGGTGGTGAAGTTCAAATATTTAAAGTCCCTCAGCTTAGGAATCTTTACACTCGTGTAGGCATGTTTGGGTTGCCTGATAGAGAAGGGTTTTTACCCTCACACACCAATGAACATCAAGGTGAACAGATTCGTGGCTTTGGTTTCTTACACGATGGTGCAACGGATGGTTTGATTAATTTTCTTAGAGGAGGGGTGTTCGATAATGGAGAGGAGCCTTGTAAAGAGGGTAATACGCCAGCACACGGCTGTGAATTCAATGCTGGATTCGTTGGCATTCCTGATGAGACCGTGCGCCAAGGGTTGGTTGACTTTATGATGGAGTTTGATTCTGATTTAGCCCCTATTGTTGGCCAGCAAATAACGCTCCCTAATCAACCAACGAATGAGCAGTGGGATCGTCTTTCGCTATTGGAAGAAAAGGCATCAACACCATTTACTTCAAAAATACTGGGTGGCGATGTTCGGGAATGTGACTTGATGGCAAATGGATTAGTCTCTAATACGATACGTGGATACTTATTTGATCATCAGCTTGAGGTGTACCAGTCGGACAAAAAAGCGGAGCAGATTAGTGTCGCGGGTATGCGAAAGCTAATCATGGTAGCGGGTAATGCGCTTACTTTTACTTGCTTAGTGCCGGGATCGGGTGTTCAACTCGCAATTGATATCGATTTGGATGGAAGCTTAAATGGGGACCGTAGGGGAATATGATGTTGATCTCAATCTTCAATCTCCAATTTCCAAGCTGAACGTTACCCCATGAATTGTCTAACCCAGGCTCTTTCTTCGTCATCTCGATGTTCTGTGCCACGCTGCTCATCTAGTGTGTCGATATAATGCATTAAGCCTACTTCGTTAAAGGAGTACATGGGGGTGTCTTGTTGTTGATTGGGCATTGCCTTTCTGTTTTCAAAGCGACAGGTTTTTGCGTGATATAGCTGGTGATGGCTGCTGTTATCGATGAGTAGTAAACCGGGGTTATGATTTAGTAAAAGTGCAGTTTGCTCGTTAAGGGTTTTGGGAACGATTGCACGATGAACCATTTCGATGTTTTGTTGTGGGGATTTGTGCTGTTCTTCAAAGAACTGTTCGGCTGCTAAATCAGACATAACCCAGGTGGCGGAGAATAGCCGTTCTTTGCCAAGCCAAAACGCCGTTGGGTAAGGTGGGGTATCCTGGTGAGGCGATTGACATGACTCACTTAGATAGGGGTTAGCGCTGTACTTATGTTCCTCTGGTGCTCTCATTGCTACCGTGTAGTTTGATAAGTTGAGAGGTAGCTCAGGGAATTCTATGATCCCGTATTCATGTATCTCTTGTCGAAAAAATTGTAAAAAGTCATAGGCCGAAACATTGTAGGGATGAGTGCTAAGGAGTTCTTTTGGGACTGTGATTTTTGCGCCCAGCTGCCTTGTGCCGTTTCTGTGTTTTAGTTGATAGGTGTTTTCTTCAATCTCACATGTATGAATGAAGTCTTTAAACGTAAATTTTTTTCTCATGATGTGTGGGCCAACGGTAAGGCAGTGAATGTAGTTTAGGCAGTGTGGCTTGGAGAATGTAGCCTGGGGAGTTTAGGGGGCGATTTTTTTCTTGATTGCTTTGGCGATAGGTGAGGGGATACTGTTAATTGCGCCTAGTAAATGAGGTAACGCTTTCAGTTTTAACCCATCGTACTCGCTGGGAACAACAGCATCAATTAAATGAGGACCAGGTTCGTTGAATGCTTTCTTGAGGGCCTTATTAAATTCCTTTGCTGTCTTAGCTGTTTCGGCAGGCATACCCATGCCTTTGGCTAGGGAAACAAAATCAATCTCTGGTTGAGATAAATCAAGCTGTGATTTTGCTTTGGGGCCAACATCTTCTGCCCCAACTCGTTCTAATTCAATATTAAGAATGGCATAAGATCGGTTGTTGAATACGATAACCGTCACATCAAGCTGTTCTTTAACAATGGTCCATAACGACTGAATAGTGTACATCGCTGACCCATCGCCAACTAAAGCAATGGTGGGACGGCCTTGTCCCGCAATCGCTGCCCCGAAGGCTACAGGCAAGCCTTGTCCAATGGCACCCCCCGTTAGGGTGAGCAAGTCGTGCTTAGGGGCCCCTGCGGTAAAGACAGGTAGTTTAACGCCAGAGGTTTGAGCTTCATCAGAGATAATAGCGTTATCCGGCATAAGAGCCCCAATGGCCTGGCACACTTTTGTTGCGTTAAGTTTACCTGATGGTAGTTTGGGCCTTTTGGCTGGCTGTAGTTTTGGTTCAGTGGTTTCGGCGTCTACAGCAGAGACTAAGGTGTGCAAGCTGCTCAGCGCGTCTTGGTGGGGATCGACTAGGTTATGAACGGTACACTTGTCAGGCACAAGGTAACTTTTCTTACCAGGGTATGCAAAAAATGAGATGGGTTCTTTTGCATCGATAATGACAAGGTTGTCATAACCAGCCAGTTGAACGGTGGCCATTTCTGCAAGATAGGCAATTCTCTCAACATTCGGTAGTCCAGCTCCTCGCTCCAGCCGTGTGGGAAACACTTCAGCAAAAAGTTTTGCTCCTGTTTTCTCTGCAATTTTCGAGGCCGCGATGAGGCCTTCTTCCATAAGAACACGCCTACCCAGCAGAATTGCCGTTCTTTTGCCCTGTTTTAATAGTACTTCTGCAATTTGATTGATAGTCGTGTCCGAAACTTTTTCGGTGACTGACATTGGTATCAAGTCTATTGCTGTGCCACCTTCGCCCCAAGATACGTCTGCAGGAAGAATCAGCGTTGAAATTTGCGCTGGCGCTTTTTGAGCTACAGCAATAGCTTCTGCTGCATCTGTCCCAACTTGCTCTGTTGAGGGGCATGTGCGAATCCAGCTTGAAACGTTACGAGCAACGGTTTCAATGTCGGACTCCAGAGGAGCGTCGTACTGTTTATGGTACGTTGCATGGTCACCAATGATATTCACCATTGGAACTCTGGCTTTGCGGGCGTTGTGTAAGTTTGCTAACCCATTGCCTAATCCACACCCTAAGTGCAACAAAGTTGCGGCAGGTTTGTCGGCGATTCGTGCGTACCCATCAGCGGCTCCAGTGGCAACGCCCTCAAACAAGGTCAATATACCGCGCATATCGGTGCTATCTAGCGCTGCTACAAAATGCATCTCCGATGTTCCGGGGTTTGTAAAGCAGGTGTCTATACCGGAGTTGAGGAGGGTTTGGATTAACGTATTCGCACCATTACTCATTAGCGTACCTTGTTGATTGATATCCAAATCGATTATATCTAAATCTATAGTACCTAAATCTATAGTACCCAGGAAGATAACGCTTAATGTAGCTTTGCTCAATGACGTACTAGGCCAGAGTAATGACATTTACGGCTTGACCTAGTCTTTGCTATACCGAAAAACCTTCATTCGTTGATGAGTTCAACCGCCTTCTGCGCTAAAGGTTTAACAAGTTCACCCATGGCCGTTGCGTCAGCGCTTGATGCGTTCCCGTCTAAAGCGCGCTTTTTAACACCTTGCAGGATGGATGCGAATCGGAAAAAGTTAAAAATCAAATAAAAGTTCCAGTGCGGAATATTGTCTATACCCATTCGACGGCAGTATTCAGCAACATATTCTTTTTCTGTGGGGATTCCTAAAGATTGACGGTCAACGCCATCAAGCCCTAGTATTTTACCGGTTCGGCCAAGCCTTAAGGGCATGCATTGGTAAGCAAGGTCTGAATAAGGGTGGCCTAGTGTGGATAGTTCCCAGTCCACTAGCGCTAACACTTCAGGTTTTTCTCGGTGAAACATCATGTTGTCTAAACGAAAATCACCATGAACAAGGCTCACTTGACCACCGTCAACGGGCATGTTTTCAGGCAGCCAATTGATGAGTGTTTCCATTGTTTCAATATGCTCAAGTTCTGCGGCTCGATATTGTTTTGTCCAGCGTCCGATTTGCCGTTCAAAATAATTCCCAGGCCTACCATAATCTGATAGCCCCACAGCACTCACATCAACAGAATGTAATGAGGCGAGTACTCTATTCATTTCTGAATACATTGCTTTACGCGTTGAATTGTTCATTCCCGGTAGTGAGGGGTCCCAATAAACTTCCCCATCAATATATTCCATTATATAGAACATGCTACCGATAACATTGTCGTCCTCGCATAGGTGATAGACCTTTGCGACAGGCACGTCTGTATTAGCAAGTGCAGCTATCACTCTAAACTCTCTATCCACAGCATGGGCGGATTTGAGTAGTTCACCAGGAGGCTTGCGACGTAGCACGTATTTTCCGCTATTAGCAGTGACCAAAAAGGTGGGATTTGATTGTCCCCCTGCAAATTTTTCAGTAACCAGCGGCCCTGAGAAGCCACTAACATGCTTCTCTAAATAGGCGGCTAGTATGACTGCATCAATAGGTTTTGTGGCGCTGTTTGTGGAGCTATTGTTGTCGGACATTGTTAGCTTTCCTTGTTTGCATACATATCTATGACCTGTTTGCCTAATGCCATTTGATGAACCTGGTCTGGGCCGTCTGCTTGACGGCACCAGCGCGCATAGTTAAATGCTTCTGCCATAAAGTAATCTTCAGTTAACCCGCCAGCGCCATGAATTTGCATGCAGCGATCAATGATATTCTGAACTAATAATGGCACCGTGGTTTTTGTTGCGGCAATCATATCTTTTGAAGCCTGTGCACCAACAGCATCCATTTTTTCACAGGTTTTCAAAACCAGTAAACGCGCCATTTGTATTTCAGAAAAACTCTTGGATACATCCTCTCTTACCGACTGATGTTTACTTAGTTTTCGCCCGAAAGTAACTCGTGATTCCGCACGAACACAGACGAGTTCTAGTGCTCTTTGTGCTGCACCTATCAATCGCATGCAGTGGTGCATTCGGCCTGGCCCGAGACGGCCTTGTGCAATCTCAAACCCTCTGCCTTCACCTAGCAATACGTTTTCAACGGGTACGCGAACATTTTCAAAGACTATTTCTGCATGGCCTATCGGCGCATCATCGTATCCGAGTGTTGTTAGTGGTCGTATGATCTGAATACCTTTGGTGTCTTTTGGTACCAGCACCTGTGTTTGTTGCTTATGTCTATTTGAGTTTTCTGGGTCAGACTTACCCATGACGATGAAAATTTTTGTGCGCTTATACATTGCACCGGTGATAAACCATTTGCGGCCATTTAATACCCACTCATCACCTTCACGGGTTATTTTCAGTTGGATGTTTGTAGCATCGCTAGACGCGACTTGGGGTTCTGTCATCGCGTAGGAAGAGCGAATTTCACCGTTTAATAGAGGCGTTAACCATTGCGCCTGCTGCTCTTTGGTTGCGTATTTCATGAATACCTCCATGTTGCCAGTATCGGGGGCATTACAATTAAACACTTCAGGGGACCAGGTGACGCGCCCCATAATCTCTGCAAGGGGGGCATAATCGCTGTTGCTGAGCCCCCCATGATCACAGTACTGCTCATATTCTTCAGGCACGAATAGGTTCCATAACCCTGCCGCTTTAGCTTTCTCTTTAAGTTCATCCATTAACGGCATCGGTGCGAAGCGGTCTGTGGCTTCTTGAAGTTGCTGAGCATAAGCATGTTCGTTAGGGTAGATATACTCTGCCATGAATGCGGTTAACTTTGTTTGTAAGTGAGCAGATTTTTCAGACGGTTTGAACATGTTGGTAGATCCTAAGGTAATTAGTGCTCGTTCATGGTGTATTTGAGTATATTGTTATATCTATCATCAGCATAATTTATTCAAATGATAGTGTTATATTGATTTTATCAATGTGGGTGATATGGTTAAACGGCTTTAAGGGTCTGTATTCAATGGTCTAGGTTTAAAGGGCCATATCTAAAGGTGTCAGTTTAAAGGTCTAGATTTAAAGGTGTAGTGTGCGGTTAGATAAAATTGATTTAAACCTGTTTGTGATATTTGATGCGATCTACAGAGAGCGCAATGTAACTAATGCTGCTACACAACTAAATCTTACACAGCCTGCGGTAAGTAATGCGCTAAGCCGTCTTCGGCAAACGTTCGATGACCCTCTCTTTGTTCGCACGCCCCAAGGAATGATGCCCACGCCCGTTGCGGATGGCGTTGTTAGGGATATAAGGAAAGCATTAGTGTTGCTGGGAAAGAGCGTAGGAGAAAATGCGAAATTCTCTCCAGCTTTTTCTGAGAAGGTATTTAAGCTTGGTATGAATGACTTGGCAGAAGCGCTTCTGCTGCCAGCACTTCACCTGTTAATGAAGGAGTTTGCGCCAAATACCGCTATTACCAACTATTACGTGGGGCGAGAGGTTGCTACTGATGAGTTAAAGTCAGGGGCTATTGATGTATTACTGGATGCACCTGCAGTGAATGCGAAATCGCTTCAGCATATGCCGTTGGCAAAGTTGCCTTATGTGGTTGCAATGAGGCCCGGTCATCCGTTAGCACAGGGGGATTTTTCATTAGATGATTATCTAAACGCAGAGCATGTACACGTATCTAGTCGTCGGAAAGGAAGAGGGCACATGGATATTGACCTACATAGTTTGGGTCATCGACGCAACATATTTATGCGGGTACAAAGCTACCTAGTCGCAGCAAGGGTTACCGAAAAAACAGACCTTCTTTGGACAGTGCCGGAAGCACTCGTCACATCCCTCCCATTAACCTATCGACTCTCGCCATTCCCCATTGAACCCTTGGTATGGAAACTGTATTGGGCGGATAGCGCAGAGAATGACCCCTCAAACTTATGGTTAAGGGGGATGTTTAAGCGAGCGGTGGAGGACGTGTTGCCGTCCTCCAGGTTTTGTTAGACCGACGCAATCATCTAGGTTGCTGCCACCTCGGCCCCAGCTAAGCTTTGATCAGAACGTTCAGTATCTTCTTTTTTTTGCGGCAGGGTTTTATTGGTTAGCATCATTAATGCTGGAGCCAATAAAAACGTGGCAAGTAGCGCTAGAACAATACAAAACGCTGTCATTAACCCAAAGCTGATCATGTTTTTCATTTCAGATTGCGTATAAATAATGAAACCCATGCTTAGTACAACAGAGGTAATTAACATTGCGCGTCCAGTGGAAAGTAGGGTGTGGCGTACGGCATAAGCGGGATCGCCAGATTGTAGGTATAAACGCCTAAATCCGTGCATAAAGTGCACGTTGTCGTCGACGGTTAAACCGATAGCAATAGAACCTATGAGCATAGTGAGCATATCCAGAGGCATGCCAATAATTCGAATGATGGATAAAACAATTAAAATAGGCAGCAGTGAGGGAATCATACTGATTAACCCCAGCTTAACGCTACCGATGAGGAAAATCATCATTAGCGTAATCGCAATGGCCGCGTACCCATAACTTTGCGCTGTGGAATAAAGCATTTTTGCGAAGGTAGCCCCCAGAACAGGTACAACGCCGGTTATGGTGATTTCTTTTGTGTGAGGCCCTAATTTTTCGTTTAAGTATGGTTCCAATCTTTCCAGTAGATCTAAGCAATAAAGAGCATCAATCCAGGGAATCATGATTGTTAAACGCGCAGTTTCGTAACGTCGATCAATGACGTTATAAAGGTCATCTGGCTCATCAAGCTCGACCAAAAATAGCTCTTGGCTAATTAATTTTGGGTCACTAGGGATTGAAAAATGTTCTTGGTTGTTGTCATGTAAAGCGCGGTTTGATTCTTTAATGATGTTTGCCACGCTCATGGTTTTAACAATTCTGTAGGTATCAGTCTCCCATGTTTCAATTTCTTTTTGGACGCTATCCAATGCTCTCATAAATTCGGGGTTATTAACGCCTCGCTCTTTTCCTGTATCTAGCATGACCTCAAGGGAGAGGCTTGCTCCCATTCTTTCTTCGTGTTTTTCCAACGCTGCTAGCGCGGGTTCATGGTCAGGTAACCATTTTAATGGGTGGTGGCTGAATTTGGATTGGCTCGCAATGCCTAGGCAGACGATGAACATTATCATTCCGACGCTTACGATGGCCTTAGGGTAGGTGGTTGAGAAGGTTGCGCACCAACTAAGGATTGGTTGGAGCCCTTTGTTGTCATGTTGAACCTGCCGGCGACGCTTTAATGGCAACAATGAAATTAGACACGGAAGAATAAAAACAGTGAGTAAAAATGCAATCATAGAACCAAAGGCACCATAAATACCTAAAGCGGCGACAGGGGTCAAATCTGAGGTGGCGAACGATGCTAAACCCGCAGCAGTTGTAATGCTGGTGAAGAAAATAGCTAATCCTGTATGTTCCATTGCGTGCTTTAGCGCGAGTGTTTTATCTTCTCCATCATCAAAATGGCGATAGAAAATGGTGAGCAAATGAATGCTATCCCCCACACATACCGCTAATAGGAAGGATGGCAAGATAGAGGTGCTCACTTGTATCGGAGTATCCATGATAGCCATAAGACTAAGGGTAAGTATGACACCTAAGCTCATGACAGTAATTGGCATGATGACACCGGAAATGCGTCGAAAAATAATAAGTAAGAAAATACTAATTAATAGAATCGCGAGACCGGTGAAAACAGAAAAGTCTCGTTCCATGATTTTTCCTAGCATCAGCGAAATGGGCATGGATCCCGCGAGCTGAATATCGTTCGAGACTTTTCCTTGGTGTTGTGCCGCAATCTCGTACATTTTGGCGAGAGCTTCCTGAAGGTGTTTGTCCTCCATGTATTTTTCTACTACCTTGCCATTTTCATCTTTTACATAACGGTAAGGATTCAAACGGATAGCGATAGCAAGTAAGTGTTGGTCTTCAGATATCAGGAAGTTGGTATAGTTTTCATTTCCATAGGTGTAATCTTTTAATTTTTGTAGCTCTTCTGGATTAGTAGGTAAGCTGACGGGTAATATTTCTTCGATATAAAGCGTGTCGTCAGCACCATAAGTGTAGCGTGCGTTAATTAACGAATCGACTGTGCTTACATAGGGAACTTCATCTTCAATTTGTTGATGGAGAGCTCGAAATTTATCGACAAAATCCTGGGAAAAAATATCATCGACTTCCACGCTGACGATAAAGACTTCGTCTCTACCGAACATATCTTTAAAGCGATCATACTGTTGGATCTCGATGGCCCCTTCAGCAAGAAAACCTTCGATGCTGGTATCTTGTCTGATTTTGCTCAGTTGTGATGCCATCGCTCCAATCACAAGAAGGCACCCTAAAAGCCAGAGCCAGGGGTGCTTTCCCATGGTGAGACCTAATTTGCCAAAGCCAAGCTCAGTCCGAGCTTTCCAGTTATTTTTATTTGAAGTCATGTGGGTTTCCAATTCGTAATGCGTCAGTCTGTAGCTTTTTGTTGTTTGACTGGTCGGTTTTTTATTCTATCTGATTCTTATAGTGAAGAGTATAGATGGTGCTAATGGAATACAGTGTTCCATGGAAGTAGTGTTCCCTAATAAAATATGGGGTGATAATTCGCCGCATGATGATCAGAGAACTCTTGAGGATTCAAGAGTTAACTGTCATTCAGTTATGAAGTTTTGTAATGATTTTTGGTAGTGTGGGTCTTCCGAAAGTGAACTATGGGTTGCCGCCCTGGGTTATGATATTGATGCTTTCTGTATCATTAATGCTAGCGCACGACTATGGCGATATCGTAGCGCAATAATTAGTGGCTCGATTTAATGAGCGAAAGAATAGTGGGTCTGGAATCAACATAACGTATTGAAGGATGATGGTTTCGACGTGTGGCACCGTTGAAGATGATCATACGTTGCTTGGTTTGGTAGAATGGTTTATATAAAACCATTCTACCATGCGATGAAGTGGCTTCGCCGGGGGCGTGACACAACTCGACATTCGCATTACTTTCATAAATATAACTATGGCATTAGATAGTTGATTGCTCGAATGTAATCGTTCGGCGGGTTCTTACCATCAGCGCGATTATAAGGATAAGAAAGCCCTGCATTTCCACCGGCTATCGAAATGTCCTTAATCGCGAAGTAAACCTTATTCCCGCTGGCCTCTACACTGTCAGGTAATTGGAAGGCCGTCCATGCAATGCCAGCATAGCTATTGGGGCGTCGAATCGCGTATTCAGAAGGGTTAGATTCATACGTCGGCCCCGTAAAGTAAAGAGGTGTTACGGGTGTTGCGCGGTTGAAGTTTTCATTGGTTATAGGGTTTTCGGAATAGCGGACTTCAAACGTACTATTTGTATTATCTCCGCGCCCCTGCCATTCGTCAGACCAGCTGATTTGCCACTGATCATCGCCAGGCCAATAGCCTACCCAAACAGAAGTGACTGACTGCTGATTTTGGTTTGGTTCTATCGCATCTTTCGTTGAACGAAATTTAATTTCATCCAGCCACATTTCTGTTGGGTTCTCTTGAGCGTTACGAATTTCCATATAAAACTGATGCATATTAGAAAAGTACCCATCAAACACATCAGGGTTTGTTGCTGCAGGATTATTCACCTGAGGCCGGCCAAACCCTCGTAAGTGCTGAGGTTGCTCGTCTAATTCAACATGTATCCATCCTCCGCTATTCAAACCTAAGTAGTGATAATAATGTTGATTTCCTGGGCCTTCTTTCGGGCATCCATTTTCAACAATAGCGCAATCATATGTGCCCACATGAAACCCATAACTCGAACCACCATTGGGTCCAATGTTATCTTCCATTCCATCAATTTTAATATAAAAGGACATTCTATCGGTGTCGGCGTCGGTAATTCCACGGCTATTCAATGTGTAATTGTCATACCAGACCCACCAAGATATTTGGTTATCAACAGAATTTGAGGTCCAGTGTGCTGATGCTCCCACCGTACCTGGGGCAACATTGATTGTATCAAAGGTTAATAAATTACCGGCACCATAGTCTCCTTTATCTTGCATGCGGGTGTTCAGGATTTTATTGGTGGAAGTAGCCTCTCCAAGGTAAGGGTCAATACCTGTCAATAAATAACCCGCGTTTCCAAAGCCGGTAATATCAGTGCCATAAGTCCATTCAGGCCATGTCTCGTCTGAAGCAGTATCGAAGTTCATTAATACGGATGCTGATTCCTCACCGCTACTATCATCGGATAGGAAAATCGCTTTTAAGACAAGGTCTTCAGTCAGGGTAGCTGTGCACAAGGTGCTTGTAGCGCAAGGGTTGTCGCAATTAAGGGCATCTGCAGGACAAATACGCTCCCATGCAGAGAATAAGGAGTCATTTTTTACCTCCGCATTTAACGTGATATCACTGCCTGATTTTAGTGTTGCTTTGCAGGTATCCTCTCCATTACCACAAACTATTTCATTTGCAGTGGAGGTGACAGAGCCCTGTCCATCTAACTGCGCTTCAAGGGTTACATTCTTACATCCGATTAACGATACGATACACAATATTGAAAGCAGAACCTTCAAGTTAAAAAAATCCATTTTAATCCTTTACTTTATAAAATCCAATTACACTAAAAATGTCGTTTTATTATAAAGCACAAACATAGGGTTTGACCTGCAGTAGGTCACAATTTACGAAGGGCTTGGCGCTAGCCGATGAGTTATATTTCGAAATATGCACAGGAAAGTAGTGTTCCCTAATGAAATATGTAGGTGATAATTCGTCGCATGATAATCAGAGCGCTCTCGGGAATTCAAGAGTTAACTGTCATTCAGTTATGAAGTTTTGTAATGATTTTTGGTAGTGTGGGTCTTCCGAAAATGAGTTGTGGGTTGCCCTCATGAGTAACTCTATTTTCACCTCAACGTTAGCCGCCAATAATGCATCGGCAAGATTATTGGAATGTTTTCGAGGGATCATTTCATCGTGCTCTGCTATGAGTAGCATAACCTTGGCGTGAATTTTTTGTGCACGACTAATGGAGTCATACTTGTCTTTAAACAAAAGAGACATAGGATACATGGGGTAGGTAGCTTGTGCGACATTGGCGACACTGTCATATGGAGTCACCAGTGCCATTTTTTTTACTTCTCTGTTTGCCCCTAGGTAAGTGGCAACGCCACTGCCTAGACTGCGGCCAATAATTGAAATACTTTTGTGTTGGGTTGATACCTGGTCGTATAAGGTGAGTGCATCTGCGTACAAGGCGGCTTCTGTTGGAGACCCCGTGCTGCCACCGTAGCCGCGATAGTTCATCAGGTACAACGTATGGTTGGGAAACCATGTTTGAAAAGGCTGGATATTGTATTCGACCGGCTCTGCATTTCCACCAAAATAAAATATAGCGTTGGCTTTGTTGGGGTTTATTACCCAGACTTTTAAGTGTTCATCGTTGCTGTTTAAAGTAAGCACCTGGGCTAGTTGGCCTTGGGTCTCAGTCGTTGGGAAATACACAAAGCTGCGTTGCTTAATGTATAGGTAGGTTCCTAATCCCAGATACACCAGTACCACGAGTAGCAACAGCTTTAATAATGAGATAGTAAGTGACATAAAGGGGATACCTTAAATGGTGAGGCTGATAGTTCCTTATAACCTATTTACGGAGTCTTAGTTTGAATAAAAGGTGTTATTTTACAGGGCTGATATCAATTGGCTGTGTATACGTGTGCATTACGTTGTTGGTATCAACAGGTATTATGTTCAGGAACAGGACAAAATACTAATTACTTTTGCCATTATTTTTTTGCTACGCGGACACTTAAGGTGATTTTTGTCCGCTTTCACCTGTCGTAACGGCTTCTTTGGAGTGCGTCGTAAGCTATTACAATGTTCGTGGTAAGCTTGGGACTTATTTTGAAGTATACTCAAAATATCACCCGCTTCATTATGTGGCTGAGAAAAACGTTAACGTGTAAATGTATGTTACCCAGTAAGGATGAAAATGAATTTTAAGTTAAAAATTGCATTTGGTATTTACGGACTAAATATTCTTATTATGATAGGTGTCGGTCTCATCTATGAATTTTCTAGTGAATTTATGCCGTTTCATTCTGATGTGATTCAAACTAAATGGGTAGATGTCGATGGGTTATCTCAAATACTTTATCTTGGCATGATGCGTACAGAGGCTGCTGGTTTTTTTGCGACGGGAATTGCAATTTTAATATTACTGTTTATTCCATTTTTAAAATTTGAAAAGTGGTCGTATTGGTCAATGACGGTTGTTGGGTTGGCAGAGTATATTCCAACTTTATTTGCTACCTACCATGTATCTTCGATAACAGGTGCCTCGCCGCCCTGGGTTATGATGTTGATGCTTTCTGTATCATTAATGCTAGCATTGTACCTGGCAGAGGCAGGCAACAAGGAGCTGTTGCTCAAAGGTGGTTAGTCTTAACCTAATAAATAACGACACTGGTGGGCTATCGGAAGCTTTACGACCCTTCTTCTAGATATACTTAATACGCAGGGACTTAAATGAAAAAAATAGGTGTAATTCTTGTTGGTATTCTCATTGTTGCTATTATCTTTCTCGGCAGCACTGGCATTCCGAAGGTTAAGGCCAGTTCAGAATTGCTGGAATGGGAGAGGGAGGCACAGATATTTGATTTCAAGGGATATAAAATATCTTATCATGACACGAAAGGCTCCTCGAAAGAGGTTGTTTTATTGATACATGGGTTTCCGACAGCTTCTTGGGATTGGCGTTTTATATGGCCAGAACTAAGAGGCCAATACCGACTGATAACACTGGATATGTTAGGTTTTGGTTTGTCAGATAAGCCAAGAGATAAGGTATATTCGATCTATGAACAAGCCGATATCCAAGAAGCATTGTTAAAGGAATTAGCGATAAAGGATGTGAATATACTGGCGCACGACTATGGCGATATCGTGGCGCAAGAATTGGTGGCTCGATTTAATGAACGAAAGAATAGTGAATCTGGAATTAACATAAAATCTCTAGTCCTGCTAAATGGCGGGATATTTCCAGAGCAACATAAGCAGCGCATAATACAAACGTTACTAAATAGCCCTATAGGTAGCTTTGTGTCGACGTTCTCAACACGGCAAATATTCAATAAGAGTTTTACTCCCGTTTTTGGAGAGGAATCTAAACCTTCAAAGCAAGACCTGGACGATTTTTGGTATTTGATTACTCGACAGGACGGCCATCAGCTCAGTCATAAATTAGTGCATTATCTAAATGATCGATTTCAATACCGGAAGCGTTGGGTTGGAGCTTTGCAATCAACTAAAGTTCCGATGTTGTTGATTGATGGAACCTTTGACCCAGTAGCGGGGAAGGAGACGGTAGACAGGTATATAGAGCTAATTCCAAGTCCACGTGTGGTTGAGTTAGAGCGCGTTGGGCATTACCCACATATAGAGTCTCCGGAAATGGTAGTAAAACACTTTAAGGGTTTCATTGACTCGCTTTGAAATAGGATGTTTTTTGGAGATTGTCCGATAAGCGACTTACATTTACCATGGAAGGTATGAGGCTTTATCGTAGCGTTAGCCTAAAAGAGTAAGAGCGCATCCCAACATTATTTGATATTGACGCTACATATCCAACACCAAACGCATTTGTCGGTACTGGCATAACAGTTCACCTGAGCTATTCCAAATCAAACCATCTTCATCGACATAACCATTACTCGCTTGTTTAGTGCTTAGGTCTAGAAATAGCGGGCCATGGCTATTCGATAGTTGGCTAGGGTTGGCTCTGAACTGCACATAACTATCTAGGCCCACTACGCCAACATTGTTGGGCCAGTAATGAAATGCAGCGGGCACCCAAAGGTCAGCTATCAAAGCTAATAATTCATTGTTAACCGACTGTTGCCAAGATGGCTGTAACCAACCGGCCACGCGGGCTTGTCCTGTCCCACGTTCAAAGCTACCAATACGAGGATAAAAATCGAAATGGTTATGAGCATCTAACCCAGCATTAGGTAATTGCGGTGTTTCGCCATTACTCACTTGGGCGTAAGCAGGCATTTCAATATCACAAAAATCGTGACTTGTTGTTTGCAGACCAAATAACCCTGATGCCACTGCGGCTAAGCGGTCACCGCTATACAGTGAGGCGTGCAAATTGGTAAGTTTACGACCTGCGCGCTCTACGGTTACATCGATGCGTATCGTGCCATCCGTTACAGGGCGCAGAAATTGGGTGTGTAGCGTTAGCGCAGGTTTACTTTCATCCTGTAGCTCTTGATACATTGCAGCCAGTATAAGGGACTGAATATACCCTCCCAATAGAGAGCCTTGCCCCCACCACACACGATCACATTGGCGTTGATAAGTGCCATCACTGGTTTTCTCCAAAATCAATTGCTTCGTTAGTAAGGGTTTAGCTGACATGAGAGGTATCCGTTGTGATTGTCAGTGTAGATTACGGTTTGAATGACTTAAAGCAGTCGTCTTCAAATCCTGCTTCTCGTGCTTCCATCGAAGGTTGTGGGAATGCCTTCACCGGCAATACGCCATTCATTTTTTCTTGAAGGGTTTTTGCTTCATCCCGAGGCATGTAGAATTGTTTCATCCATTTTCTCACCGCGCGAAAGTTACCATCTTTTGGTGTTTGCATGACAGTGAGGGCTGGTTTTTTATGGGTCCAAATTTGGAAGTCTGTCGCAAAAGCTTCCAATACTCCAGCTTGTAAGCCTCGGGCAGTGGCAATATCTTCATCGGTGGGTGGTGTGTTAGCGGAATAGCAAAGCGCTCCATGCCACGCTTTGGTAACGCCATCTTTAACGGGAGTACCGGCAATAAACTCAAACATTACAATGCCGCCGAAGGTTTGTTTTGATAACAAAATACCTGGACCGGTGTACCAAGTGACCGTGTCCAATTGGGATTGGTATAATTCCAGAAAGCCACCTTGACGCTGAATGACCATCTCATCGATAAATTCGTTTTCGAAATATTCACAGGGAGCGCCGTGGGTTGGGCCTAGGTGGTGTACGTCACAAATGTTATCTAGGATCTCGATATTATGTAATGGGATTTCCCCCAAATGATCAAGCTCCCAGGGTACTGTGTTATCTGCATCCCAGGCTGGTAGGTAGGGTGGCTCATAATCTGGCGCACCACCTTCCTCGTCATGCCACATCATGATACAACCCATAACTTCTCGAACGTGATAGGCATCAATGGCGCCGGATTTTGGGCAGATATTATCGTAAGGAACATCTTCTAAGGTTCCGTCGGGCCCATATCTCCATGCGTGGTAAGGGCACACAATGGAGTCACCGATAATTTGTGCACCTGAGCTTACAACATGTGCTGAGGTGCTTTTGGCAAGGTGAGTTCCCATGTGTTTACAGTAAGCATCCAATAGAACAACGCGCCCACTAGTACCACGGTACAGAGCCATCTCTTTACCAAAAAAGTCAACGCCGATAGCGCCATTGTCTAGTTCGCTCGCTTCAGCGATAACAAACCATCCTCTAGGATAGGTATGCGGGCCGAGTCCATATTCAGCACTGGTGGCTTTTGCTTCTACAGTCATTATTGTTCTCTCTATGCCTAAATGGGTTTTGTTGTTAGTGGTGGTATACGCGGTTAACCTACTGTTGCTACTATACCTGTATTATACAGATACTTTCAACTACAAATATTGTAAGCAGCATACGTATGCTATGCTGATCAGAAATTGGTACATTTGAAATTTACATAGATGGCGAGATACGATGGACATTGCAGACTCACTGACCTACCACATCACTAAAACAGGCAACATCCTGCGTCAGGTCACGGCTAAACGGATAAAAAGTGCGGGAATAAACCTGACCCCAGAAGAATCCGTATTGATGAATCAATTGTGGGATAGAGACAATCAAACCTTAGGAGAGCTTGGGCAGTGGTCAGTAAAAGATTCGTCTACCTTAACCCGCCAAGTGGATGGCTTGGTGAAAAAGGGCTATGTGGAACGGGTGCATGGCACAGAAGACAGGCGTAATGTATTTGTGCGTTTGAGCGGTGCCGGTAAGAAATTACAAGCAGCCTTTCGAAAAACCGGAGTGGCGAACCTTGATCGTGACATGATCCCTCATTCGGCAGCTGACGTGGATAAAGCGCTCAAGCTAATAATGGAAGTGAGAGAGCAGGCGTTAAAGGAGCTGCATGGAGAATGAGATGCTTGCGTTATTGCATAGGATGCTAACGGTTAGGGGCGGGTTTGTGTGAAAACTATTTTTGTTTATCTTCCTGAGAATGTTGTTGCGATGAGCGCTACTCTCATCAAAGAGTTGTGTTGGGTTGCGGCTTCTTATGCTGGGGAGTTGGCGTCTGAGAGTGTTAATCCAAGTCAATGTATACGTTTTATTAGTCTCGATGGGAGCCCAGTCCAGTGCTTTTCTGGAAATCAGCTTTCTGTTGATGTTTCCTTAAAGGAAGCTGCGGCTGAAAATATTCCTGTTGATGCGGTTTTCTTATCTGCTTTTTGGGGAGCGCCGAAAAAGATTATGGAGGAGAATCAAACGCTTCTGCCATGGTTAACGCAATTGCATGAGAGTAACGTGCCTATTGCAGCTGTCAGTAACGGGCCTTTTTTTTTGGCGCAAGCAGGCTTGCTGGATGACAAAGTGGCGACGGTTTATCCTCCAATGAAAGAACAGTTTCAACAACGATACCCCAATGTAACGCTACGTTCTGAGCGGGCAATTACTGATGCTGGAAACCTCTATTGTGCAAATGGTATTGCCTCGGGTTGTGATTTGGCGGTATCTATTATTGAAATGGTCTATGGGCCGGATGTTGCGAGAAAGGTTGGTCAGAATTTTCTGGTGGGTTTTAATCGCAGTTACTCCATTGCAAACGTCGAGTTTGATGGGCAGAAGTATCACCGAGATCGTCAGATATTAACTGCTCAGCAATGGCTAGAGCGCCATTTTAACAGTAGTGTAAAACTTGAAGCTGTCGCTGCGGATGTCGGGATGAGCCCACGTAACTTTTCTCGGCGTTTCAAATTGGCGACCGGGGATAGTCCTAGTTACTATTTGCAACGTCTACGAGTTGAAGCGTCCAGGGAGCTTTTGCGCACAACTGACTTAACGATAGCTGAGGTCGGGTATCGGGTGGGGTATGGGGATTTGAGTTATTTCAGTCGTGTTTTTAAAAAGAACGAAGGGTGTCTTCCCCATCAATATCGTCAAAACATCAAGTAAAGCGGTATGTCACTCTACTTGATGTTTGCAGTAGTTGTAGGTAGTTGTGCTTGTCATACAAACAACTTACCCGGATTTATAATAAATCCAGATAATGCACGCTGAAGAGCTGTTGGTCATCAAGCCAGCTTTGTCGCACACTAAAACCGGCGTCTTCTACCAGTGCTTGAAAACTTTCCTGAGTATACTTGTAGGAGTTTTCAGTGTGTATGGTTTCCCCTTCAGAAAATGCGATGGCAGATTCGCCGAGTCTCACAATGTGGTCACAGTTACTTTCCAAATGCATTTCAATGCGCTGTAATTCAACATTATAGAATGCTTGATGGGAAAAATTATTAACATTAAAATTTGAATTCGTTAACGTGTTTATATGGTTTAACGCATTGAGGTTAAATTCCGCGGTAATCCCTTCTTGGTCATTATAGGCCGCGGTTAGCGTTTCGGTGGATTTATGTAAATCAATACCTATTAAAATGCCGCCGTCATGACCTAACCACGTGCTTAGGTTTCGAAGAAACTGCTTGGCAACGTCAGGTGTCATATTCCCCAACGTTGACCCAGGATAAAAAATGACACGTTTGCCTTCAGGGAGTCCTTTGGGTGCCTCGTCGTAATTCCCAAAATCAGCGCAGACAGCGTGGACATTTAGCCATGAGAACTCTTTGCCCAACTTGATTGCAGAATGTTGTAAAAAATCCTTTGCGATATCCATAGGAACATAAGCGGCAGGTTTTAAGGATTCTAATAACAACCTTACTTTTTCACTACTGCCACTGCCGGGTTCTATCAATACGCAGTTTTCCCCACAGTATTCTGCCATCGTGTTGGCATGTTGAGTGTACAACGCACGTTCGACACGAGTGGGGTAATATTCAGGAGAAGTTGTAATACGTTCAAATAGTTCGGAACCGCGAGTATCGTAAAAATATTTTGGGTTTATAGTTTTTTGCTTCTGGTGTAAGCCCGCAAGGATTTCTATAAAACTATTGTTTTTCCCAGGGTGTTCGTTTTTAAAATTAACATTTTCACTGAGTAGGGCAGTTGCGAGTTCTGACATGGTACGTCCTCAATATTGATTTATGTATTTTTATTTTTACGTGATTCAACTTTTTATGCGTTTCTATTACTTTGCCAGCCGAATACTGGTGAATTGCCAGCGATCTTCAGGGTAGAAGAAATTGCGGTAGCTGGGGCGAAGGTGATTCTCACTGCTTGCACATGAACCACCCCGCAGAACCCACTGATTACACATGAATTTTCCGTTGTATTCACCGATGGCACCTTTTGACGCGCGAAAGCCGGGGTATGGCCGATAGGCACTCGCTGTCCATTGCCAACAACTATCATAGAGTTGGAATAAGTCATTTTGATTATCCGAATTATTGACAGCCTGGGGATGCAGCGCAGTTGACGCTTTGTTTGTTGCTTGGTTTTGCTTTGCAGCAAACTCCCATTCAGCTTCAGTGGGTAGACGAGCGTTTGCCCAATTTGCATAGGCATCAGCTTCGTAACCGCTGATATGGCAAACAGGTTGGTCCGCCTGTCGTTCACGCAAACCCTGTAAGGTGAACTCCATCATTTTTTCTGTACTATCGAACCAGTATAAGGGTTGCTTCCAGTTGCCTTTTTGTACAGCAGCCCAGCCATCCGACAGCCAATATTCTGGATTTTGGTAGGCACCGTCGTCAATGAAACGCTGATACTCGCTATTTGTCACCAAACGATTGCATAGGGAAAAGGGTTCAAGAAATACGTTGTGGCAGGGAGATTCGTTATCAAAGGCAAAGCTCTCTGCGTTTTCTTCTACTCCAATGCTCACAAGGCCACCTTCGAATTCCACCCAGCGTGATTTTTCTTGGGTAGCGTTGTTTGTATCCACAGCCTCAGAAAAAGCGGGATATAAGGGGTTTTTTGAAAATGAATACTTGAGGTCGGTGTAGAGTAATTCTTGATGTTGTTTTTCGTGCTCAAGACCTAGTTTGGCTCGCTGTTCGATGGTGCTCCACTCAGGATGCGTGATTTGAGACAGTAGTAGAATCATCGCATCATCTACGTAGTCTCTATATGCCATGATCTCCGCAACTGCCGGTCTTGATAATAAACCGCGTTGAGGGCGAGGGTATTGCTCGCCAACAGCGTTGTAATAGGAGTTAAAAAGCATCTCATATAATGGGTGGTAAACCTGGTAGTCTTGAGCAATAGGTTTCAGAATGAATGTTTCAAAAAACCACGTGGTATGCGCCAGGTGCCATTTAGGTGGGCTGGTAAAGGCTGCCGCTTGCAGACCATAATCTTCTATTTCAAGCAGCTCGCAAGCGTGAATAGATTGATTTCGGGTTGATCGAAAAGCCTCAATTAATATTTGAGGGTCCATAGGTAATCCCGTTAATAAATTTATAGTTGTGTTGGTATAGTTGAGCTAGGTATGGATAGCCTCTACCTTGACATGATTTGAGTAAAAGGCAATATGGCGATTAATTTTTTCCATACCGGGTGCTGGGTGCACGTATTCCCAGGCCACATCCGATAATTCCAACGTTTCCAATTCCAAGGACCAATAAATGGCTTCACCTTTTAAATAGCAATTACTACAGGTGTTGCTAGGCGTAAAGAATTTTTTCTCAACGTCTTCTATTGGAAAATAAAAAACTGGATCGTACCCTAAGCCGCCTTCTTCCTTCATTAGTATTGGCGAGGTAGTACTCGCCAATACTGTATTGTTTATGGTGGCAATGACTTTCAGCCTGGGGTGTTCAAGAGTGACCTTGTGCTTCACTGTCCTGCACCCACTACCTCGCCAGAGGCTAGGTGCGAATCTAGGCCATCAAGTAACTGATTTAACATGCCTTTCATTTTAGGTTTCATAACTAATTTCGCAAGTATTACTCCTAATAAACCAAACTTCGCATCAAAGTTCATTTGAAAGTCAACTTTGGTTAATGATTCACTTATCGGGGTAATGAGAATGTCAGCGGTTGCATTCTTGATGGGCATAAAATCAGCGTCAATACTTAATGACATGCTACGATTCCTTGCGTTATATTTGATCACCTGCTCAGTTAGCTCATTCCCATCGTTAAAATAACAAACTCGTTGTGTGCCAAGGCCACTTGTTGTATCGCCAATAATGGGACTTCTTTCAATTAATGGGTGGAATTTATAAATCCCTGATACATCATCCCATTTCTGCCAAACAGAATCGGCGGTATAGGCCAGATTTTTTTCTATCGCAATGGATTGCATTATGTTCTCCTAATTAAGAAATTGAATAAAACCAAAATAGACCAGTAAAGGTACTGGCAGTGTTGCTAGTAAAATGACACAGATAAATGTGGCATTATTGAAATTTCGTTCCATACCGAAGGTCATCGCTATTCCCCCACCGCCTCCCAAAAACGCGTTGCCAGGTGTATTAATTAACAACGCCAGGGACAACCAACGGGGGACATAAAAGGAAAATGCGCGTACACGCTTCACTATTGATAGTTCCCCATGCTTCAGAGAATGAAATTGACACATTCTTTTGCCTAAAAAGTAAGAGAGGCATAATCCTAGTACCGTCCCCGTATACGCAGCTAGGATTCCAGGAGGCCCGAACAAAAACATTAAGCATATACCTACCTCGACACCCGCCACAAAAGGGATTGCCAGCAATATCGCATAAAGAAGGCTAATAAGGATTAGATTGGACGTGCTCGTGTTTCTGCTTGCTTCTAGCAGCGACAATCGTAGCGCTCCATTACTATCAAGAAAGTAAAAACTTATTAAGGTGAATAGTGCTGCTATTGCCCAAAGCCATATCTTCACTTGAGAG
>CAJXZM010000093.1 GCA_913063125.1 uncultured Gammaproteobacteria bacterium
TCAACGCCTAAAAAGAGAAGATCTACTGGTGTACGTCCATCAGGATCTACATACCGATAAGGATTCTGATTTGCATAAGCATAACGGCTAAACGAAAACGGGTTTCCTACCGTTACTGGTGCAGGATCATACCCATAAAACACGCCAATATCTGGATTATAGTACCTAGCACCCATATACACTAGTCCAGTATCACGATCCATTACATGGCCTGTATAGCCTTTCCGATCATTCTCCGCACCTTCACCTTCTGAGGCTATCTCTGCTCCAAACGGTGCATAATGGCGACGCCACAACACATCACCATTCTCATCCGTTGCAGCAACAGGGCTGCCTAATAGATCGTTGTGATAATAGGTCACACTCTCTTGTGCTATGACCTGTTGAGTCAACATCAGAAAGCTGAAGCAAACTAACGCGACTATTGATGTAAAACCGTTATACCTTTTCATCGTTCTATCCTCCTATAGCTTTGCTGATGTGATGTTTGTTTGATAACGACGTAGAAATAGCGTTGTCATTAGCCCTATCATTAACCAACCGAGTGACCCACCGTAACTCCCTGTATTGGAATTGTTATCCAGACTGTTATCGGTAGAACTTGCTGTAACGCTGGCGTTGTATTCCATCGCCTTCTTTGCACTCTGAGTCATGATGATGGATACAACAACCGATGTATTAGGTGTTAAATCCCCCAGGCTGCACTGCTCTCCATTTGACGAACAAGTGCCGCTTACAGGAGAGATCGATGCTAATAACAAACTTGAGTCCTTGCTGTAGGGATAGGTTAAGTTCAGTGTTACATCCGTCGCAGTGCCCGATCCATTGTTCGTTACCGTGGCTTGAAACTGAACTTTGTTATCGCTGCTATTCCATTTGCCATCCGTTCCAGCCAACACAACCTCAACATCTGCAGGTAACTGAGTCTGAGCTACAGTCACTGTACGATTTTGTTGATGACTTGCATTGGCTGCATCAGTGATTATTGCACTTATCTCATGGGTGCCAACAGATAAGGTGCCCGCAACAACTGAGCTGCCTTGGCCTAATGCCCCATCTAAGCTTGACAGCCAAACTATAGAAGAGCTCAGGTCGCCCTCTTCTGCATCCGTTGCTGTTGCTGTGAAAGTCAGGCTATCACCAGAAACAATATCAACATTACTGGTTGGAGAGCTAATGGTTACAACCGGAGCAGCATTAACATGCGGTGCGTTTACCGTCACCGTGACGTACTGACTCACGGTCTCGTTCCCGCTATCCGTCACCTGTGCCGTCACTTGATGCTCACCTTGTGTGAGTATGCTGGTCGTAAGACTACCGCCAGTACCTAGTTCACCATCACGATTAGATGACCAACGAATTGATGTTGTAATGCTGCCATCTTCAGTGTCAGTTGCTGTTGCAGAGAAGGTTACCGCGTCGCCAAAAATAACACTGGCGTTATTTGTTGGGCTAGTGATGTTAACAATCGGTGCAGCGTTAAGGTTCGACGCATTTATCGTCACCTCAAATGCCTCTTGAACGATTGTATTTTGGTTGTCAGAGACCATCGCCATAATATAATGAATACCTACGCTAAGCGAGCTAACCACAAGGCTACTTCCTACTCCTAAGTCACCATCAACATCTGATATCCACTGAATTACCGACGATAGATCACCGTCTTCTGCATCAATAGCACTAGCAGAGAACACCACATCAGTCCCCGCAACAAAGTCACTGCCATTTGATGGCGAGTTGATGACAATTTCAGGGACTGTATTGCCTGATGGAGGTGTTACATTAAATGAAAAATATGCGGAACACCCAAGCCCCTTAGAATCTTCGACATATATGTCAACACCGTCCTCACCAACGGGTAGTTCGCTAAGGACAAATACACCGCCGGTCGCCTCTTCATACCCTTCTTCCAACTCCCATTGAATTACATCAGAAATATCTCCATCTTCAGCATCAATTGCTTGGGCACTAAAGACAATTGTATCTCCTGCGGTAATGTCAATATCATCTATATCATAATCATTCGAGCCATCAGCTATCAGTGTCTCAACGTTATTCACTGTGCTTTTAATAATAAGGTTCGGTGCATAGTTATATCTATTATTCTGCTTAATCAAAGCGATAAATTCTTGTGGCGTAAAAGATTGCTGATCAGAGAACTCAATTGTAAATGCATGATCGTAGCTGTAGCTCACATATATAGTCCGACCATCCTTCATGGAAATCTGCAATTTCTTTGCGCTATTATCACAAGAACCAAACATCGAAATGTCGTCTACAACAATACCTTCACCAAACACCAACTTGTTATCACCAACATAATCAGTACCCGCTACATTATCAAAAGAATAATCATAATCATGTATATAAGCGGTACTAAATCTTACTACATCATCGTGATTGATTTTATTAATAACGAATGTATCATCACCAAGCCCTCCAGTTAAAAAGGCATCTCCATTATTATAGATAAATACATCGTTCCCTTTAAGGCCCTGATATTGACCATTCAGGGCGTCCTCCACAACTAACAACACATCACCATAGTCAGTATTGTCCTCAAGAATACCTGAAACTTCGTCAACATCACTATAATCGATATAGACCCCCTTTTTTCGATAATCAAACTGGGCTAGTTTTTCTCCATTCGCGAACTCAACTACATCTAAACTGCTTATTTCCATATAGTTGGCAACTCTGATTGAATCGGAGTAATTCCCTTTAAACAGAATAACCAAATCTCTTCCAAAACGTTTAAATTCAATATCACTGGGAGAAAACTCATCCGTTAACTTAAGCACATCCCTTGTCGAGGTGGTACCTTGTATTGATACTCGACCGTCACCTTTTGAAAAGTGATGAATGACCTCTTCTCTTGCATCCCCTCCGCCGCCAAGCACTAGGTTATAGAGTTCATCAAATGTGTACACTTGGCCAGTTGCAAACTCAAAAGTTTGCACAAAAAGCGAGCTAAACCGAATGGATTGATCCGCACTAATCGACAAAATCCAGTTGTCATCATTGGAGTGTACAAACTCGACATCCCATACATCAATACCTTCACCGAATACGATGGTGTTATCACCCAATGTATCCCCAATAAAGTCGTTCCCATCATCTCTATTGAAAAAATATCGATCGTCTCCTTCACCTCCTCGAAGACGATCATCACCTAATCCTCCAATAATGCGGTCATTCCCTTCACGACCACTTATGTCATCGTCATACCTCTGGCCAATCAAATAGTCGCCGTAGGGTGTACCAAATACTTCGTAACCTTTTCCAGTAAGTCGACTAAGACTGCCTAAATCATCATTCCTGTTATAACTTGGCGGCAACTCTGATATTTCAGATATACTCTGCAAATCAATATAGACACCGGTTTTTTCAATATTATATGACGTGATTTTTTCACCGGTAGTAAATCCAACCAAATCCATGGAAGGAAATTTTATTTGATTTCGCATGATAATCGAATCAGTTTCATTCCCTTCGAACACCATTACCACATGTGGCCCAAAACGCTTGAAAGAAACGTCATGCGGTAAGAAATCATCACTCAACTTAATCACGTCATAACTTGTGGAATCGCTAGAAATAGTATCCCGGCCATATCCTGCAGAAAACAGGTAGGTATTTGATCCTGCTCCACCAATTAATTTATCGTTTCCTGTACCACCATCAAGAACATCGTCGCCCTCCCCTCCCGACAACTGATCATTACCAGCGCCGCCCGACAACGTATCGTTTCCACCAAGGCCGGAGAGTTCATCATGTCCATCATTACCATAGACAACATCTTCGTATGCGGTACCTTCGAAATCATCATTGTCGCTGGTACCATTATAGGTTTCACCGGTACCACCGTCACCACCAGGAAAATGCGCTAATTTATATTCAGCCCAGTTGGTTACGCCATCATTATTACTATCTTTATTACCATCACCCCCATCACGAGGATTCAGTTTGATGAAAGGTTCAGCGCAATCAGGTACGCCATCAGCATCAAGATCCTGTTCGTTATCTAACGCTCCACAGGTCGTTGTTACAGCCGCAACCATTTGGCTACCCAAGTAAACATACTCTTTTGTTTTATTTTCAGACATGTTAATTTCTTGAATTAGCTGACCCGTGCTGTTGTAGACAAACCGGGTTTCCTTGCCTTCAGCCAATTCTTTTACACGATGCCCATCGGCATCATAGGCCATGCTCTTAGCTTCATAGGCGACAGGAAAGAACAACTTAACATCATTGTTCCATACTTGTTTTTCTCCCGTAACCGATTTAAGTCGATTAAAGTCATCATATTGATATAGAAACTTATCATCTCTTATTACAGATCCATAAAGATCGTACACAAAGGTAATATCTCGTTCACCCGTTACCTTCCATAACGCAGAGGAGTATCCTTCTCCAAGCTCATCTCCATATTCATAGTCGTAAGACTTTGCTCCTAAAGAAGACGTTTTAAGTTCATTGCGCTGATTATAGGTATACCGTGCATCCCCCCAATTCCCTTGTGCCAAAACCATTCGACCATTACTGTCGTATTCAATATTGCCAACACTGTAACCTGGAGTACTAGTATTACTTATTGATGTCACACTACCTAAATCGTCATAACCATAAGACAAATCAAGCACCCCTGGAATCGTTACACGCTCTAATAACGAGGGGTTATTTGGATGCTGGAGATAGCTTGCCGTCTTTTCATTCCCGAACGTCATCGTATTCGTAATGCCATTATCAAAATAGGTGACATTGGATACATATTTACCCGCTTTGGTTGCCCAACCAAACACATTCGGTTCAAAATCTATGAATTTTCCGGAAGGGTAAGTAACCTGAGTTAAATAATCATTGCTATCAAACGCATAATCCATCTGGAACGTTGAGCCATCGAATCCAACAACCTCTGATGTAAGGTTTCCGTTTTCATCGTAATTGTAATTATTGCTCGTTTCAGAAAATACCACTGACTTTACCTGGTCATTATTGGTATAGGTATATCGTATACGTTCCGATGCGACACTGTTCTCGCCACCTCCTTCAGGTTGAATTTGTTTTATAAATAACCGATTAACTCCATCGTACAAATACTCCATCACTGGTGATTTTTCATCGCCATTTTCTATCCACTCTTCTTTAAGATTTCCTCTAGAGTCGTAGGTAAAAAATGTAACGCCTAAATCAGGATTTATGATTTCCCTTAACTTCTCTTTTTCATCCAGTATGAATCTTCGAGTAACACCACCTTGAGAAATTGTATGTGTCTGTCCATTAATATAATACGATATCTCTGTTGTGTTACCTTCAGGCTGCTGGATCTTAACTACCTGCAGGTTATCGGGATGCCCCAATCCCTCATAGGTATGAATTGTTTTATTATTCTTCGCATCCCAAGCAGTGACTTTCTTTTCATTATCATTATATTCGAAGGTGGTTTTTGAATCCTGTGGCTCGTAGGTAGTTGTCAAAATACGTCCGAGTGCATCATAGGTCGTTGCTGTACCCTTATCGCTACCAGGGTCCGTTACATATACTTGACGTCCAGCGGCATCATACCGATACTTTGTTATTATGCCATTGGCATTACGCTCTACCGGGCGCCCAAAGCCATCAAGCTTCGTCTTTTCAATCAAATCCCCTCGAACACTTGCCTTTTCCCTGCTGACAAAACCGTGAGATAGATTAATATCATTATCATCCGAACGAGGGGTAGATATTGATGTTAAACGAGACAAACCATCCCAACCATAATGCGTAACATTTCCTTCGCGATCTTTTTCCGTTTGAATGCGACCAAACCCATCAAGCGTTCGTGATACCGATGAATTTCGCCCAGATGAGTACTCATTTTGCGGTATTCCATAAAGGTAGTTGGAATACACTGTTGTTCCGCCATCATTCCAATCATGTTTTTGATAGAGCGTTCCATCATTGTTATACTCAAAACTTGATACCTCACCAAACGCATTTATTTCACGTAACGATCCATTTTCGTTGTATTCACGTGCTATGCCATTGTCACCAATACCAAACTCTAGTTTTTCACCCGATAGTGTTTCATTTTTTCTTTTATGAATCCAAAGGTCGTCATCATTGAAATAGGTAATGTTTTGGACATTACGCTCACCACTACCTAATACAACACCTTCTGTTATGTTCGACTGAGGGCTTCCATCTGCATTAGTCGTGACGTCCAAGGAAAACGTCCACTCGACAAGTGAGTTCGATTTATAAATCCACCTTGGTAAGAACGTCTTTGTATCCACCTCTGCAACGGTTGAATATACTGACGAACCTCGCGTTATTGATGTCGCCAACAAATAGGGTCTTAAAACAGATACTTTCGAATATTCACCCGTTTCATATAATTCGCCTTGACTTACTGCCCCCCACGACTTTGCACCCCAATAATACTCAGTAGTCTCTAAGCTGTTGCCATCACCGCTAATAACAGAACCATTCGCGCCACCATCTCCTGATTTTCCAAACACCTCTTTTTTAATCAATGTTCCCGGTGAAAAATAACAATAACCCGGAAATCCTACTTCATCAGTGGCAACAAACCGCCTTTTACCACAAAAATGATATCGCTCTATTGATGTTGGCGTCAAAACCCTTGTCACGTCAAGATTACTTGATGTATCAATATTATAATTATAATCCCAAACACCAGGTTCGATATCAGGACCACTCGTTATTTTTGTATCAACAACAACCGACCAGAGCCTAGGGGTAAGTGTATCGCCTGTCAGATAAAATTGATCTTTATAGGTAAAACTTTCGGTGCCTCCATATGGCGATACAACATCTTTCATAAGAAAAGGATAGAATTTATCGCTACTATAATACCGATACTGCCACACTAAACCTTCGGGACCTGTCACCCTTGATAATGTTGAAATCGCCTGGAGTTCAGGCTCCCCCAAACGCTCATATTTCGCTTGAATATCTAAATACTCATAATCCCAAACTTCCAATTCAGAGCCATTTCCTTGACGTGTGGAAATATGCTTAATGCGAGGCCTGTCATTATATGTTTCATAAGAATACACAAGTTCCCTACCATCGCTTGCGGTAACAATGGTAGGTACCACCGTATGAATGGGGGCAAAACTTGTTCCTCCTATTTTAGTATCGTATTCAATTTCAACCCAATTACCATTTACATCTGTGATTTTTGACAAATACATTACTTCTGGCTTCATCAACGCAGGATCAGATTGCCCATTACCTACGTAACCAACAACACCACGATGATCATAGGTATACTTGACACCATCAGGACTAGTTACGATGTAGCCGGCATCCAGAGTGCCTGTTTCAAGTGTCACTTGTATGCCATCATCAACGGTAAATGTTTTAACACCCCCACGAATACAATCGGCAACATAACCGCTGTTGCTCACCAGATCATGCGGTATATCCAAGCTATCCTTCGGAGGGTACAATTTCACTATACTACCATCAGGCAGGTGCATCGTCGGCTGCGCACCTAATAGCTTATCTGGGCTATAACAACCCGTCACATTTATCGTGTCATATTCTTCGGAAATAACATCAACCCTATTCAAACTTTGCTCAATAAACCCTGGATGATATCGCCAACCTAAGTTAGAAGCGGCAAAGCCAGAATAAGGCAAAATTTCATTTAGAATATAAGTAGCGTAACTATCATTTCCCTCTGCATCTATTGATGTTGTAGTTCTAATGTTAGTTGGCAATGCGTTGGCAGAGTTGTAAGTTCGGATAAATGTGATATCAGGACCAACACCCTTTAGAGTGATATCTTGGTGCGTTAAATTCAGCTTCCCTGAAAACGGATCAACAACAGTGACCCCCTCTGTACTCAATTCAATGGGTCGCTTATTATAATTAACTGCTTCACCGTATGGCCCCTTTCCTCCAAAAGACACACTTTCGACTATACCAAGACCACTCCCGTTCGCACTCAACGAAGACGAATACCCAATAAACAAACAACTCAATGCAAACAATTTAAAAATTACAACGAATTTCATAACACTACCCAAGAATCAAAAACACATTAAATAAAATTGATTTTATTTCAGCCACCGACCCGGCAACTCAATAATTGGAGTTAACAATAACAACAGGCTCTTCACCTAGAGCACTTCCAAGCACCCCGTCCTTCGCCTGAAAATCACTTTCACTAGACTCAATAATGTCAGGCTCTTGTGGTAAATCTTCACCAAAACGAGACGCACTTTGGCTGGACGCAGAGCCACAACCAGAAACAAAGCTAAAAAACACACCTAAAATCAACAGCCTATTCCATGCTTTCATACATCCTCCTTCAAAATTATCTCAAGTGAACACCCTTATTTCGTGGAAGTATAAAGAAAGGTTAAATTATAACCAACAGTAGAATTGTATCGTTCACGTAACAACCTAGCCAGGACATTTGTTATCACGGTAAGTGTCAACAGAAAATCCCCTGGTGAGTGCCTGTGCAACATAGTAAACTTGCGCGCGCCCAACCACACCAGCTCAGCCGGAGAATGACACGCTATGTCAGACAGATTACGAGTAAACGAGGCCGCTGGCCTATTAGCGTTCCTCAACACTCAGCTCAAAGGCTGGACTCGCAACACAATAAAGCAACGTCTGAAGACAGGATGTGTAGTTGTCAACGGTCAGCCTGTCACCCGGCATGACCACGAACTCAACGTCGGTGACGATGTTGAAGTTAGGGCTACACCTAAGAACATGCAGAGTGGAACGTCCCAGCTTGAGATCCTCTATTCAGATCACGATCTTATCGCCATCAACAAACCTGCTGGCTTATTATCCGTAGGTTCCGCTGATGAAAACAAACAGCATGCCCTTGCAATCCTTCGACGCCAACTCTCTCGCTCCAAACGTCCGGTAAATTTATGGCCCGTACACCGGTTAGATCGTGATACCTCCGGTGTCTTGTTGTTTGCTACGTCTCGCGAGATGCGCGAAACAGTGAATGCGGGTTGGTCCGGAGCCGAAAAAATCTACCTTGCCGTCGTTGAAGGTTGCCCTAATCCAGCTCAAGGAACCATTGACCAACCTTTGAGAATGGATTCAGAAAAATACCAAATGCACGTGGGTCCACACCCGGAAGCAAAAAAATCCATCACGCATTACAGCACCCAGCGCACCGTAGGCGACCGATCACTGCTTGAAGTACAACTGGAAACTGGGCGACAACATCAGATTCGTGCCCACTTAGCCTGGCTAGGTCACCCAGTAGTTGGCGACCCTCGCTATGGTACTGACGGCCCTCGTATGGGGCTGCATGCGTGTAGCTTATCGATTACACGACCTAAAACCAACAAACGACTCATTTTCAAGACACCTGCCCCGATAGATTTTCTTGATCTGATCAAGTAGAGATCTGACCAAGTAGAGATCAGATCAAGCTAGAACGAATATTTCACTTATTTAGCTGCCTTAGGGGCAATCTCCATATACTTCGCAATAATGCTTAACATCACTTCATCAGCACCACCTGCAATAGATAATATCCGTGTATCACGATAAGCCCGAGATACCGGGTTATCCCAGGTGAACCCCATACCACCCCAATATTGTAAGCAGCTATCCGTTAGCTCTCGCCATAAGCGGCCCATTTTTAATTTTGCCATCGATGCTAGTTTCGTCGCATCACGGCCAGCCATATGTTCATCGCATGCAGCCCAAACCAACGCACGTAATGCCTCCACTTCGCTTTGTAATTCTGCCATTTTAAAATAAATAGTTTGATTGGTTATCAATGGAGCACCAAAGACTTTTCTCTCACGAGTATATTCAATGGTCAAATCTATCATGCGCTCCATGCCTTTCAATGCACTGGCGGCGGCAAACATTCGCTCCTCTTGAAACTGCATCATTTGCATAATGAAGCCTTTGTTTTCTTCACCAATCCGATTCCGCTTTGGTACACGCACATCATCAAAAAAAATCTGTCCGGTATCACTGGCACGCATACCTATCTTATCGATCGGATCCGAGAACGAAATACCTTTAGTATTTAACGGCACGATGATGAGCGATTTGTTGGCATGTACTTGGCCTTCACTTGTGTTTGCTAATAAACAAACCCAGTCCGCTTGCAAGGCATTGGTGATCCACATTTTACTGCCGTTAATAATATAATCATCACCATCGCTTTTTGCATTAGTCGTTAAACCTGCAACATCACTACCCGCCCCCGGCTCACTCACACCAATACAACCCACTAAGTCTCCAGCAATAGAGGGCGCTAAAAATTCTGTTTTTAATTCATCACTACCAAAACGCGCTAACGCTGGAGTACACATATCGGTTTGTACGCCAATTGCCATCGGCACGGACCCACCAAAAGCTCGGCCAATTTCTTCGGCGAAAACCAATTGATAACTGTAATCAAGCCCCATGCCGCCAAACTCTTCAGGCTTAGAAATTCCCAGCAAACCTAGATCACCCATTTTTTTAAAAATATCGTGAAGCGGTGCTCGACCCGCGCTTTCCCATTCCGTCACAAATGGATCCAGCTCTTTATCAACAAATTGGCTAACGGTTACCCTGAGGGCCTGATGTTCTTCAGTAAAATTCATAATTTATCTTCTTGTTTTGGTTAACGAATCGGCATGCCTACAAATAATAATGACTTCCACCGTAATTGAAGGTGCTATCAGGGTCTATAAACTGGTCAAAAGGGCCAAATTAGACGAAAATGACAAATTACCAAAACATACTTGTCGGAGATACCTTGTGGCCCTCAAACATGTGACTTTTTATGGTTGCACCCCAACCCTGAGCCTAGGATTAGGTATGACGCAAGACGTTTGGGCATTTGCATCCCATATGCAGAAAAAAGTATTGGGGGAAGGTATCACCGTCGAACTATTCACCCTAGACGGCCTGCCCCTAAAATCCTTCAGCGGCATGCAAGTACCTGCCAATGGCAATATTTCAGAAATACCCGAAACCGACCTAGTCGTACTGCACGCTTTGTGGGGAGACCCTGAAAATATCTTAAAAGAGCAAACAGCATTATGGCCTGTATTAAGAAAGCTGCATGAAGCAGGTGTACCCATTCTTGCCTACACCACAGGATCCTTTTTACTAGCCGAGGCTGGGTTACTCGACAATCGTATATGCACCACACACTGGCACCAACATCAACGTTTTGAAAAACGTTATCCCAACGTCGACTTCCGTAAAGAACGCTATATCACCGCCACCGGAGAGCTTTACTGTGCAGCGGGAATGAACGCAGCAACAGAAGTAATAGTGCATTTACTCGGCCGCCTGTCCTGTGTTGAAGTCGCCAAAGCTATTGAGGAAATGTTTCTAATCGACTTCAGGCGAGAGTATGCCTCTGAATTTATCGCAGTGGGTGGACAAACCTATCACCACGACGACCGCATATTATTGGTACAACAATGGATGGAAGTACACTTCTCCACCCCGATCAATTTAGAACAATTGGCTGATCGCTCAAGTATGAGTTTACGTACCTTTAAACGCCGCTTTAAAGACGCGACAGGTGAAACACCCATGCAGTTCTTACAAATCTTACGCCTTGAACAGGGTAAAGACATGTTACGACACACACATAAGAATGTTGCAGAAGTCGCGTGGGCTGTTGGGTATGAAGACCCTGGACACTTTAACCGTCTTTTTAAACGCCACTTTGGCACCACGCCCGCTCGATGGCGCAAGAAACAAACCTAAAGAATTAAGGTTTTCACTGCTATATTTGCTCTCAAAAAAATACTGTATATTTCACCAGGAACTGGTTGCACATACAGTGTTTTTGCATATACTGTACTTAACGTGATCACCTAGAGGCAAAAGCCAAAACCACGTTATCCGCAAAGGTGAATATTATGGTTATGCACAAACTAATTACAAAAAGTGACGCTGTACAACGATCAGTAAAGAGAGCCATCTTTATCTCACTGCTTGCGTTGACAGCACTTGCTATATCATCAACACAAGGCTGCGTTCACGTCCAGCAAGTAAAAGAGCAAACGGATATCAGTGTATTTCAGCCGGAACGTGTTTCTAGACAAGCGAAACAGAGTGCTGAACCTCAGGTTATCGGACACTTTGTTGTTAATACTGAAGAAAATGGGGCCTTTTTAGAAGGGTTTGAATTCAAATCCCTAACTGCTCCAAATTCACTCCAACAAGTACGCATAAAAATGGCTGGGGATGACGAATGGTTATTGCCTTCTGAAATCAATATCTATTTATACCCACAGCAGCAACATTACTTTGAGATAGCCGCGGTCGTTGGTAATAAGAGCCACAAGGCCCAGGGAACACAAAACGCAATAAACTTCGCATTATCAAAATTCCGTTTTTTGAAGACCGATGCCACTACCAGCATCAACAACGCCACACTAACTTACAGTGTTGCTATATCTAGCAACAGCTCACCTTCTCCTCAGCAGTCTCGCTCTTAGCGAGACACCCCGGTGGTGGCTTCTTGTCATTGAGGAGTCACCACCACCCTTTTTTCAATTCAACTACCCAAGCAAACACTATGTCATCAGCGGCCCATTGATTCCACTTAACTACAATTTATTCACTGCTGAGATTGAACTATTAATAACGTATCATTAAGTTCAGACAAAATAATTGGTTTTGATAGATGAAAATCCATACCACTGTCAAAGCACGCTTTTTTGTCTTGTTCGCTTGCACTAGCAGTTAGCGCGATTACTGGCGTTCGCGCCCCTTTCGAGGCGAGCTCTCGTTCCCTAATTATTCGCGTTGCTCCCATACCGTCAAGAACTGGCATATGGCAATCCATAAAAATCACATCAAAATCATCTTCATCTGTTTTGGCTACCGCTTCCTCACCATCTTGTACAAACACAACGTTTGTAATACCAATTTTTTTAAGCATACTCCGAATAACGAATTGATTTACAGTGTTGTCATCTGCAACCAAAACACGGCACCCAGCCAACAACCGTCCACTACCTTTACTTTCCTCATCCACTTTCGCTGGAGCCTCACATTTCGGTAACGGCATATCCACCCAAAAAACAGACCCCACGCCTTCGGTGCTCTCAACACCAACTTCGCCATTCATCAACTCAGATAGGGCCTTACATATATTCAGCCCAAGCCCCGTACCACCATATTTTCTTGATGTATCTGTATTCGTTTGAGAGAATTTCTTAAATAATGATGACACCCCTTCTTCACTAATGCCAATACCACTATCACGCACGGAGATACAAACTCGCTGCTCACGCCCTACTGAAACCTTCAAGACAATATCGCCAGAGTGAGTGAATTTTACAGCATTATTAAGATAATTCGTTATTATCTGCCTTACTCTTACAGAATCGCCAAGCACATACTCTGGAATATCCGCCTCAACATTAACGATAAATTTAACATTACTTTTAAGTCTAAGCGTCATATCGTAAAGCTTGGCTATGTCCTTAATTAATACTCTTAGATTAAACGGAATTTTTTCTACTTCCATTTTTCCAGCCTGTATTTTGGAAAAATCAAGAATATCATTTATCACAGACAATAGAGTCTTAGACGATCCGTTCATTACATCAACAAGCTCTTTTTGTTTGTCGCTAAGATTCGTATCCTCCAATAATTGAAGCACTCCAATGACGCCATTCATAGGTGTTCTAATCTCGTGACTCATCGTTGAGAGGAACTCATCTTTTGCGTTGATTGAAGCTTGCGTTGCTATATCCTTTTCCTTATGTTTAAACTCCTCTCGATACATCTCCATCCGCACTTCAGACAACATATTTTGTGCATCGAGTTTTTCCGTCCTCTCTGCATTAATTCGGTCAGCCAAAGCAAAGGAAAGTAAAACAACTTCAATAGTAGACCCCAGCTTTGCACCATGCTCCGTCAGGAAAAAGAGCGGCAATACACCAAGAAACATCAATGACAATAGTAAGCAGCCAACCAAAAAGGCAGTCCAGCCGATAACATAGAATCGAGCATGCTTTATTCCTCTCCTAAGTAGCGTAATACCAATAACATCTAGAGATATTGCATTAATAACTGTTAAAACAGCGGTTATTTTTAGCGTCGTCGCATAACCCAATGCAAAATAAGTAAAAAACAACACCGAAAAGATTAGAATTTGAACCACACACAACTGAAATAACCGTGGAGCCTCCTTTCTCAATGAAAGAAAATTCATGGTAAATAACAAACCGCATATATTTGCCATCAATACTCCATATGGAACACTTAAGTCATTCCACAATGGGCTATTTGGCCACAAAAACTGATATGCATGCCCACTCAGTGTTGCCTGAAAAATGAGAAAAGAGCTAACAAAAACAACATAGTACAAATAACTTGGATCGCGTACAGAGAAGTAAAGGAACAAGTTATAGGCAATCATAATAATGATAAAACCAAAGTACATCCCAAGCCCAAAGGTCTCTTTTAAATCTTCAGCATAAAATGCATCCTTGCTCCATAACACAGCAGGCATTTGAGAGGATCCGTTCGTTCTCAAAAAAATATACAATTCAACATTTGATTTTTTAGGTATTAAAATAGGGACCAGGAAATTTCGATTATCAATCTCTCGTTGAGGAAAAGGAAGTTTATCTCCAAGCCTAACACCTTTCAAAACTTTTCCGTCTGCTACGGTGTACACACCTAAGTGATCTGCAAGCGAATACTTGATAGATAAAAGGAAATTAAGATTACTGGCAGAAGTGTTATTTAACGGTACTTTGAACCAGTAGGCTTTCTTGCTAAAACCAAAATTTGGTGGGGACTTTTCACTTCTTCCCCAGGTACTTGAAAAAGATATAGCCTGCTCAACATTTCCATCATAGTTATCAGTAGCAAAGTAAAGTAAATCGTCCCCCAACGCTTTCTTTAGAAGGTGTTCGTCTACTCCAACGGCTTGAACCCTATTCGCTAGTAAAAACAAGGTTGCTAACACAAATAGGTAACAAATACTCTTCATCCTACAACAATGCATAATACCTCAATACCCTAGGTTTCACTCAAATTCAATATCACTCGACCTATTTAAGCGTAGACTATTGTTTAGCCATAGAAAAACCACGTCAATCTAAGGTCACTTTTCTTCCCATAGTTTCAAAACACCATCTTTAACATGCGAACGCAACCCAAAATCTAACTCAATGCGTTGGGACCAAGCCTTTGCAATATCGGTAAATGTACCATCCGCCTTAATCGCGGCAGCGGCTTCCTGCCACTTCTTTACGATGCCTAAATCTGTGCCTTTAGACATAACAATGTAGGCTTTAGGCGGAGTAACAATTAACAATGGCCTAAAGTCGTCAAAATCAATGCCCACCTGCCTACTTGATATTGCTAAACCGATAACAGAGTAAAATAATAAATCTATTCGGCCTGTACGTAGCTTTTTGACATTCTGCTGAAAACTAGTCACCCCATGGGTGATATTCGCAGAAAATCCGTGATTAAGGAGGTAACGTTCATGAGCAGCCCCCCTCATAACCCCGATACTTTCAACCGTCTTTACATCCTCCAGACTATTTATCTCTAAACTAGACTCTTTATTCGCAAAAAAAGCCCAAGCATTTTGATTGATAGGAGTAATCCAATGGAATTTATCCTCTCTTTCAGCTGAACGAGCAGCCGTGAATAGAACTACGTTTGGTTTTTGTAACCCATAGTAATAAGCCCTACTCCAAGGGACTACCTGAATCTCATCTGTATTTCCTACTCTTTTTTGGATTGCTTTTACAACATCAACACTAACCCCCGTAAAAGCCCCATCGGCATTGGTATAGCCAAGCGGGGGTTCCTCTGGAGCAAAGATACTCATCTCAGCAGCATTCACGAGGCTAGATGTTAGGAATCCAACGAGTACGACCAGAATTATTGCCATGCAGCACCAAACCTGAGGTCAATCACGTTATTCTAGGTTAGACGTACTAAAAATCAATATACTTACTACATATATTAGGCAACACGGCAACTTAGCTGCCTTTTACAAAGATTTTAAACTCAATCTCACCGACTTAATTCTAAAATCGACCATAACTCACCCCTGTAAGATCAAGAGATGCATCCCATAACTTTCTTGCATCCTTTATAGACCGTCCAGACCTAGGCACTTTCTGTTCAGATGCCCCCCCGCGCATACCCATAAATCCAGAAGGGCCAAAATACTGACCGCCACGAACATCCGTGTTTGTTGCTGCATATAACTGAGGCAATACACCCTGCTCTTGAGTTTGGCAAACTGAGCGGATGATTTTTTCTGTCACACCTCCAAGTTTCCCACCACCTTCCACAATACCTTTCTGTAAATTTGTAGATGAAAAACCAGGGTGGGCTAAAACACTGATAGTACTACCCGTTACTGCTTCTAGACGACGCTGTAGCTCAAGACCAAAAAGCATATTGGCCAATTTACTTTGGCCATAAGCAATCCAGCGATTATAGTTTTTCCGAGAATCAAGATTACCGAATTTTATCTTTGAGCTATTTGCGGCCAAACTTGTAATCGTTACAATTCTACTAGATTCCGTCTCCAACAGACATTCAAGCAAGCGCCCTGTTAAAGCAAAGTGACCTAAGTGATTCGTACCAAACTGCATCTCAAAACCATCTTCCGTCATCCGTTTCGGAATTGCCATAACCCCTGCATTATTCATCAGAATATCAAGCCTTGAAAACCTTCGTTTAAAATCCACACAAAAACGTTCAATTGAAGACAGGCTGGATAGGTCTAGATGCATAAATTCGACGTTACTATTTGGAACCATTTCCCTTATTGTCGCGCAAGCTTTATTTGCCTTATTCTCATTTCGACATGCCAAGATCACCCTAGCACCCATAGCAGAAAAGCGAACTGCCGATTCAAAACCCAAACCACTATTTCCTCCCGTAATGATTACATTTCTTCCGAGATGCGATTGAACTTTATCACTTTCTTGATTCGACATAAGAAAAACTCCGTATTCAAACTTTGGATTGCACAGACCAACTTAATCTCACACACCAAGTTCAATTATGCAAGTACAAAACTTCCCCCCTCCATTTAATGGTGTCAATAAAAAAATGGAGTTAAACCACTTACTTCCAAGGACAACATGAAAGAAACAACAAACTTGCACACATGAACTTTTAAACTTGCATATATGAACTATTATGATAGCCTGGACTAATTATCCTAACCAACAGCTAAAATGCCAAACATTCCAAAAGGGGCACTATATGAGCAAAAACAACCTACCAGGAAACGGTATAAATTATGATGATGCTTGGTTAGTTGATGGGTGTCGTACGGGTTTTGCGGAAGTAAACAGCGCTCTCTCAAATATATCTGCTACAGATTTAGGTATTGCGGTAGCAAAAGGCCTTTTTGCTCGAAACTTCGTAAATGCAGATGAAATTGATACCTTATTAACTGCTAACCTCTCCCCTTCTGACTTTGATGCATATTTCTTACCACGCCACATCGGTTTATATTCCGGCATGAGGCAATCAGTTCCTGCAATGCAACTCCAGCGTTTATGTGGCTCTGGCTTCGAACTTGTGGCTCAGGCTGCTGATTATCTACAACTAGGCAAAGCTCATACCGTTATGTGTGTAGGCACTGAGGTAATGTCTCGAAATCCAATCTCGTGCTTCACTAATCGGGGAGGTTTTAAACTAGGTCAAGTTGATTTTCGTGATTACCTGCTGGAATCTTTCTTTGATACAGGTGCTGGTGTACCTATGGGAAAAACTGCAGAAAATCTAGCTGAACGGTATGGCATAAATCGAGACCAGGTAGACCAGTTTGCAATTAAGAGTTTCCAACGAGCAAATAAAGCCAAGAGCAGTGGTTATCTAGATGACGAGATCATCGAGTTAACGAATCAAACATTCCAGTGCGAAGGTTTAGTGGATCGTCACTTAAAGCTTCCACGCGGTGTAGTTAGTTTTGCAACAGATGAGCACGTACGTGAGACCAGCGAAGTCAGCCTCAAAAAACTACGCCCAGCGTTTAAAAAAGAAGGGGTACAAACAGCCGGTAATAGTTCAGGGATTGTCGATGGTGCAGCAGCTATCGTTGTTGCCAACGGCGACTACTTTAAACAGTCAAATAACAAACCTTTGGCACGGGTACTAGCAGCGACCGCCGTAGGGGTTGACCCCTCTGTAATGGGCATCGGCCCAGTCCCAGCCATAAAAAAATTGCTTGAATTATCCGGTTTATCGCTCAATGACATTGACCTATTTGAAATAAACGAGGCCTTTGGCGCTCAATACCTTTCGGTTGAAAAAGAACTTGGCATTGATCCAGAAATAGCGAACGTCAATGGTGGCGCAATAGCCTACGGCCACCCTCTTGCCGCAACAGGGGTACGTTGCACGCTAACGCTAGCTCGAGAACTCAAACGCTCCAGAAAACGCTACGGTATTGCATCTGCTTGCGTTGGTGGTGGACAAGGGTCTGCAATATTAATCGAAAACACCGATATTTAATTATTGATACATAGGAGTATGCACTAGATGTATAACGGTAACCAGATAAGTGTACAGCCAATAGAAGGCGACTTAATTGAGCTTTGCTTTAACGCCAAAAACGCCTCAGTGAACGTTTTTAACAATGCCACTGTGACCGAGCTAAGCGATGCTTTACGACTAATAACAGATACCCAAGGTATTAAGGGCATGTTAATTACTAGCGCCAAGCCTGTTTTTATTGTTGGTGCCGACATAACGGAGTTCAAGGACGTTTTTGTCAAACCTGCCGACGAAATGAAAGCTCACTTTGGTGCCAACAATGATAATTTCAACCTTATTGAAGACTTACCGTTTCCCAGCGTAGTGGCTATCAATGGCTTTGCTCTAGGGGGCGGGCTGGAATTTTGTCTGGCATGTGACTACCGTATCATGGCCAACGATACCAAAATTGGATTACCAGAAACAGGTCTGGGTATCATTCCGGGCTGGGGCGGTACAGTTAGAACACCTCGCTTAATTGGGTTGGAAAATGCAATGGCCTGGATGGCTGGCGCTCGCCATAAAAACGCAAGCGATGCAAAACTAGCGGGGTTGATCGATGCTGCGACTGATGATACTAACCTACGCAACACCGCTCTCAATGTACTTAATAATGCAATCCTTAACCCAACGGAATACCAAGACAGGCGCAGAAGAAAAACAAGCCCTTTAAAAATTTCTGATAGTGACGCCAAGGGTTATGTGTTAGCTGCAAAAGAAGAATTTTGTAAAAGATCCCCGCACTTAAAAGCACCCTCTGCAGTGATCGATTTACTTGCTGAAGCAATTAGTGCTGATCGGACCCAGGCACTGGAGTTAGAGTCCAATCTATTTATAGCACTTACCAAAAGCGAACAGGCTCGAGCATTGATCGGTATTTTTGTAAGTGAACAATACATCAACAAAGTCGCAAAAGACTTTGCAAAATTGTCCTCACTAAAAATCGAAAAAGCCTCAGTCGTTGGTGCCGGTATTATGGGCGGTGGCATTGCCTATCAAAACGCTTTAAAAAATATCCCAGTAGTAATGAAAGACATCAATGAAAATGCTCTCGAGTTGGGTATGCAAGAAGCTAACAAGCTACTTTCAAAGAAGGTACAGCGCGGTAGAATCAGCGAAGACACAAAGCTCGACACACTAAACCTAATATCCCCCACTCTGAACATGAGTGACCTACATGGCGCTAACGTCATTGTAGAGGCCGTCGTCGAATCACCAAAAGTTAAGGAATCTGTACTTGCAGATTTAGAGGAAACCCTTAGCGATGACGACATATTAGTAAGCAACACATCGACAATCTCAATTTCTCGTTTAGCAAGAGCATTAAAGCGCCCAGAGAAATTCGCCGGCATGCATTTTTTTAACCCTGTACATGCAATGCCATTAGTTGAAATAATTCGAGGAAAACAAACCTCAGAAGAAACCATTACCGACGTAGTGGCTTACAGCCTCGCAATAGGTAAAAAACCTATTGTCGTTAATGACTGCCCTGCTTTCCTCGTTAACCGAGTACTCTTCCCCTATTTTCGTGCGTTCGAACTACTTATCAGAGATGGCGCTGATTTTGAAGCTGTTGATCACGCAATGGAGGCATGGGGCTGGCCAATGGGGCCTGCATATTTGTCTGACGTCTGTGGCATCGACACAATCCACCACTGCCAAGAGGTGCTTGCAATTGACCTACCTGACAGAATGGGCCTCGTATCACCTTCAGTAATCGATGTTCTCTATAAGAACCAACGCTACGGCCAGAAAAACAATCAAGGTTTCTTCAGCTATAAAGCTGACTCTAAAGGCCGCCCACAACGTTCAGAGGATGATACTGCAAAAGCTCTAATTGATAGCTGCCAAGCTCATACAGGCAATCATAGTGATTCGGACATCGTTATTCGCTGCATGCTTCCAATGGCTATCGAAATGGCACGCTGTATAGAAGAAAATATCGTTAACTCTGCTGCGGAAGCTGATATGGCGCTAATTTATGGACTCGGATTCCCTGCATTTCGTGGCGGGATCTTACGTTGGATGGATGAAGTAGGTGTGGGCACTCTCTGTGAATGGAGCGACAAGTTCTCTTACCTAGGCGAAGCCTATCGCGCCACCGACGGCATGAAAAAGCTCGCAAACACTGGCGGCACTTATTATTGATAAGCCCCTTTTTCCATTTCCACTCCGAGGCCCCCAATGACTAGTTACACTGCCCCACTACAAGATATTGAGTTTTCACTCTACGAAATTGCTGGATTAGACTCAATTACCGACATACCAAAATACACTGATAGTACCGAAGATGTGGTAACAGCTATTCTAGACGCCGCAGCTAGTTTCACTCAAGGCGTCTTATCCCCACTGAACCAACTTGGTGATCAGCAAGGCGTGAAGGTAATTGAAGGCAACGTGGTGACACCAACAGGTTTTGCAGATGCGTATCAACAGTACATCGCAGGGGGCTGGCCATCATTACCAATAGCCTCGTCAAGTGGAGGACAAGGACTGCCAAATTTAATTAATGCCGCAACCATGGAAATGGTAATGGGGGCCAACCTCGCGTTCTCTCTCTGCCCAATGCTCACCCAAGGCGCCATTAAAACCATCGAAGCTTATGGTAACGATCACATCAAACACACCTTTTTACCAAAAATGACCAGCGGCGTTTGGACTGGTGCGATGGATCTCACAGAGTCTCAAGCAGGTTCTGATCTATCTGCTGTTAATACGCAAGCAACATATGACGGCACCCACTATCGAATTACTGGCCAAAAGATATTTATTTCTTGGGGTGATCACGATATGGCTGACAATGTCATTCATTTGGTGCTTGCCCGCATAACCGATTCCCCTAATGGTATCAACGGCCTTTCACTGTTTTTAGTGCCAAAATTTTTAATCGAACAAGACGGTTCGTTGGGTGCAAGAAACGATATCACCACCGTATCTACAGAGGAAAAGCTCGGATTACACGGAAGTCCAACCTGCGTAATAGCCTATGGCGATAATGAAGGTGCTGTAGGTTATTTGTTAGGGGAGAAAAACAAAGGCCTCTCATGCATGTTTACCATGATGAATCATGCACGTATAAATGTTGGAATGCAGGGGCTGGGATTGGCAGAACGAGCTTTCCAACAAGGTGCAGCCTATTCCCTTGAGCGAAAACAAGGGGGCAAAGCAATCCGTCAGTACCCAGACGTTGAACGCATGGTAATGTTGATGCAAACAGGCTGTTCAGCCATGCGTTCTATCATCTATTTGGCCATTGGACTAACAGACCTTAGCGAAAGCACTGATGAAAACACAGCCAGCTCCGCTAATAAAAGGCTACAGTTATTAACACCCATTGTTAAATCCTGGTGCACAGATCTAACCCAAGAAATCACAAGTCTAAATATACAGATTCACGGTGGAACAGGTTTCATTGAGGAGTCAGGAGCTCCGCAATATTATCGGGATGCTCGTATTCTGCCTATTTATGAAGGAACCAATGCAATTCAAGCAAACGACTTTATTAGCCGTAAATTTTTACTTGATAATGGAACCGAGTTAGAGCAACTATTTGACGAAATGACCACAGACATACAAAAATTTAGCGAACTACCTGAGCTGTCCCTAGATGCAAATCAATTATCAAATGCTTTGGGCCTAGCCCAAGAATGCGCCAATCTTGTCAAAAAAACTCACTTCCAGGGCAAAGACTGGCGCATAGTCGCATGTTACTTCTTAGATCTAAACGCTTACTGTATAAGCGCTTGGTTAATGTGCAAAAAAGCGATCATTAGTCATCATCAACAAGAAACCTATGGTTCTAGGTTCTCCAAGAGGCAGCTTGAAAACAGTCGCTTTTTCATCAACCACTACCTACCCAGGTCACATGCTCTTGCAACCTCAATAAAAAACATTCTCAACTAGGTACTTATCTTACGCCAAAGGATTTGTATATTTTATTAATAAACAGATCCTTTTGTTTTAAATTAACCAATAATTTCATTGTTGTTACAGCAAAAGGCAATTGAACAACACCACGATCTTGGCCTATAGGTATCAAGGCCATAAATGGATTACGCTTGTACGCCTTATTAGATCGACCAGCAAAAGATTTTATAATGGTTTTCGCTAAATATACGCCTTGTTGCTGGGCTAAATAACCCAGCTTCCCTTCACCTACATCTGCAACATCACCTAGAGCATAGTGATTCTCCTGCCCCCTTACCTCTAACTTACTATTAACTTTTATATATCCATCTTTTGTCAATACATGAGACAGGTGTTCTTGCAAGAATTCGCTATTGGGCACAGTGGACTTCCCAGGGTTTGCTAGACACCAAAATGAGTTAAAATCTAACTTTATTAGAGGTGTTTATGAAGAGCAAAC
>CAJXZM010000094.1 GCA_913063125.1 uncultured Gammaproteobacteria bacterium
TGCATGCGAATGGACTCTGCAAGATATTGATAGCTATCTGCGTCTTTAGCGACAAATTTGCCTATCAAAGGTAATACGGAAAATGAGTAGCGATCGTAAATTTTTTCTACCAGTTTATTGGTAGGTTTGGAAAACTCAAGTACCAACAATCGACCACCTGGTTTTAGGACGCGGGTCATTGAATCAAGGGCTTTTTGCTTGTCGGTGACATTGCGCAAACCGAAACTGATCGTTATGCAGTCAAAGGTGTTGTCTGCAAAAGGCAAGTCTTCGGCGTTGGCTTGAATGTATTCAATATTGCTGGCGTAACCTTTGTCCAACAGTTTGTCGCGACCTACGTGTAGCATAGAATCATTAATATCGGCGAGAAATACCTTGCCTGTTTTGCCCACTAGTCGGGAAAACTTCATTGTGAGGTCACCGGTACCGCCAGCGATATCAAGTATGGTTTGGCCGGAGCGTGCTGCACTGAGCTCTATGGTGTAGCGTTTCCATAAACGATGAATGCCCATAGACATTAAGTCATTCATGATATCGTAGCTGCTTGCTACAGAATGGAAGACTTCGCCAACTTTTTTGACTTTGTCCTCGGAGCGGACAGTTTGGTAACCGAAATGGGTTGTTTTTTGATCAGACATCGTATGATAAGACCCCGTTTGTTGGGCCCGTATTTTGGCGGATTGGTTGGGGCTAGTCAATGGCGATACGGGGGGAATGATAGGGTTATATGGTTGGTACTTTCATCTGTGCTGCGTTGGTCTGTGCCACGTTGAGCAGGTGAGTGCAGTTTTAGTTGGACCAGCGACCTATTTCCGCAGGTACTCGTGAGGCTCCCGCTGATTCAAGTTGTTGCAGGTATTGTTGCCATAGGTGTTCTTTGTTTTTACCCAGTTCTAGCAGGTAGTCCCATGAATATATGCCGCTATCGTGACCGTCATTAAAGGTAAGTTTGATAGCGTAATTGCCAGTTGCAGTGATATCACTAATTTCGACAAATTTTTTGCCGGTTTGTAATATCTCTTGTCCTTTGCCGTGCCCGCGAACTTCTGCAGAGGGCGAAAGTACACGCAAGAATTCACTTGAAAGCACATAGAGCTGGTCATTAAAGACCAGCTCTAGGGTTTGGGATTTTTTATGTAGTTTTATCTGTGATGGTGCAGGCATAGTGGTGTTGTTTTAACGTTATAGAATGTAGCGACTTAAGTCTTCGTCTTTTGCTAGCTTGCCTAGACGTTCATCGACATATTCTGCCGTGATTTCGAAAGGTTTGCCGTCTTGTTTGCTGGCTAAGTCTGTCGCATCAAATGACACTTCGTCAGTGAGTCGTTCCATTACGGTGTGTAGGCGTCTAGCGCCAATGTTCTCTGTGGTTTCATTAACATGGAAGGCAACCTCTGCGATACGGCGAATAGCGCTTTTATCGAACTGAATCTCCAATCCTTCTGTTTGAATGAGTGCTTTGTATTGCTCTGATAATGATGCGTTGGGTTCGGTTAATATACGTTCAAAGTCATCTGCCGTGAGGGCTTCAAGTTCTACCCGAATTGGCAGGCGGCCCTGTAATTCAGGAACAAGGTCAGAAGGTTTGGCGAGGTGAAATGCACCGGACGCAATAAATAAAATGTGGTCAGTCTTTACCATGCCGTATTTGGTGCTAACAGTGCAACCTTCGATGAGGGGTAATAGGTCACGTTGCACACCTTCGCGAGAAACGTCGGTACCGCCACCTTCGGCTCGTTTCGCAACTTTGTCGATTTCGTCGAGAAAAACTATGCCGTTTTGTTCCACTGCTTCAATGGCTTTGCTTTTTAGGTCATCATCATTAACAAGCTTGGCGGCTTCTTCTTCTTTGATTTGTTTGTAGGCGTCTTTAATTTTGAGCTTGCGTGCTTTTTTCTTGCCGCTGCTCATATTGGAGAACATGCTTTGTAGTTGGTTAGTCATTTCCTCCATGCCTGGAGGGGCCATGATTTCAACACCAACGGAAGGGGCCGCTAAATCAATTTCAATCTCTTTATCGTCAAGATCGCCTTCTCGCAAGCGCTTGCGGAATAGCTGTCGTGCGGCGGAATCTTCTTTTGGGGGCTCCTCCTCTTTTGACGACCAATCATTTCTTACTGGAGCGAGTAGTGCGTCGAGTATGCGCTCTTCTGCGGCATCCTCGGCTTTATGTTGTACGAGCTCGATCTCTTGTTCGCGTAATAGTTTTACTGCCATATCGGCTAGATCGCGAATAATACTTTCGACATCACGGCCTACATAACCCACTTCGGTAAATTTGGTTGCTTCTATTTTTATAAAAGGAGCGTTAGCGAGTTTGGCGAGGCGGCGGGCAATTTCTGTTTTGCCGACACCGGTTGGCCCAATCATCAGAATGTTCTTTGGAGAAATTTCGTTGCGCAATTGCTCATCAAGCTGCATACGACGCCATCGGCTTCGAAGTGCTAGGGCTACGGCGCGCTTGGCTCCTGATTGTCCTATAATGTGTTGGTCGAGTTCGTGAACAATTTCTCTTGGAGTCATATCTGACATAGTTAACTACTCTATTCTTTCGTGTTTGGTATGTATTAATTATCGTGATGTATTAGCTCAAATACATCTCTCTCTGGTGGCTTCTGGAGGTTAACTATCTACTTTGCAATCAAGTTCTTCAATCACATGATTGTGATTGGTATAAATGCAGATATCTCCAGCTATGCCGAGGCCTTTTTCGACGATTTCTCTAGCGCTAAGATCGGTGTTGTCCAGTAAGGCTCGTGCAGCAGATTGTGCAAATGGTCCGCCAGAACCGATAGCAATAAGATCATCTTCTGGTTGAATGACATCCCCATTGCCGGTAATGATTAGCGAGGCAGTTTCATCAGCGACTGCAAGTAATGCTTCAAGTTTACGAAGAGCCCTGTCGCTACGCCAATCTTTGGCAAGTTCTACGGCAGCTCGTGTTAGATTGCCTTGATGCTTCTCGAGCTTGGCTTCAAAACGTTCGAAAAGAGTGAATGCGTCGGCGGTACCACCCGCAAACCCTGCGATGATTTTGCCATTATAAATGCGCCTTACTTTACGGGCGTTACCTTTCATAATGGTATTGCCTAGGCTGACTTGTCCATCGCCACCAATAACAACTTTTCCGTTGCGGCGTGCTGAGAGTATGGTGGTGCCTCGGTATTGTTCCACGGTCTACCTCTAAAGTATGTCTATACAAATGACGGTGTAATGTCGGTGTAGATAGTTGCGTTAAAAAGGCTTTGCTTTTTTAACGCTGATCGAAGATATATGGGGTGGGGTTTGTTGAATTCAACCAGGTAGGGGGGGATTTATTTTGTGGGCTTTTGTCGTTGAAGGTGTTCAATGCTATTTTGTTTTAATAATAGTTTGGCGTTATCTAATGCTGCATTTGATTTAAACGGTCCAACCTGTACACGATGATAGATTTTTCCTTTAATATCAACGGTTTCTATGTTGACGTTTAGGCCAAGTAATAGCACCTCTGCGCGGCGTTTGTCGGCATCTTTAGGTAGGGTAAAGGCGCCCGTTTGAAGTAGGGTTTCGATAGTTGTTTTGTCATTTATGGTTTTGCTGGAGATTTGCCCTTTGCCCTTTGTGGTGTTCACTTCAGTATCAGGTAATACATTATAGAAATCAAAAGCGGGCGTTTTAGGGGTGTCTTGGGGTGAAGGGCGGTGTTGAGAAATGCCAGTCTGCTTTTTACCTTCATCTATTGGTGTTTGAATGCCTGCCAAATAGTAAAGGAATGCAAGAAATAGCCCTGTTGCGACGCCAGTAAATAACCATACCCAGCTGGGTACTGAATGTGATGGTGAATCGCTCAAGGGCTTAATCTCTTATTATTGTTGTTGGTCGAACGTCAGACTACATGCTTTCTGGTGCAGATACACCTAGCAGTAATAATCCATTTTGAATGACTTGTTTGACGGCTTCGTTAAGGGTAAGTCGCGCATTTCGAAGGTTCTCGTCATCAATGATGATTTTATGGGCGTTATACCAGGTGTGGAACTCTTGGGCGAGTTCTCGTAGGTATGTCGCGAGCTGGTGGGGTTCGTGATGTGTGGCTGCTCTGAGCAAGACATCTGGGTAGGCTCCTAACTTTGCCGTTAGGCTTAGTTCATGTTCGGTATCTAATAGTTCAAGCTGCTCTTGGCCCAGGGATTGGTTCCAGCTCCAGTCTTTGTCTGCCAATTTTTTCTTGACGCTACAGGCGCGAGCATGCGCGTATTGAATGTAATAAACGGGATTGTCTTTGCTTTCAGACTTGGCTAGTTCAAGGTCAAAATCCATATGTTGTTCGGACTTTCTCGTTACATAAAAGAAACGAGCAGCATCGGCGCCAACTTCTTCCCGTAACTCTCGCAATGTAACAAAAGACCCAGAGCGCGTGGACATTTGTAGCTTTTCAGTGCCTCGATAAAGATTGGCGAACTGAACCAGTAAAACGTCGAGTTTTGTTTCGTCGAGCCCCAGTGCATTTAACGAAGCCATAACGCGAGCGATATATCCATGGTGATCAGCTCCCCAGATATTAATGACTTGGTCAAAACCCCTTTCAAACTTGTTTAAATGATAGGCGATATCAGAGGCAAAGTAGGTGCTTTGGCCATTATCTCGAATAACAACGCGGTCTTTATCATCGCCATATTCTGTGGACTTAAACCATAGTGCGCCATCCTTTTCATAGAGCTTGCCCTTTTCTTTCAGCATAGCGACGGCTTTATCAATATGACCATTGCTAGTGAGTGATCGCTCTGAGAACCACTCTTGGTAGGAAACGCCAAACGCTTCAAGGTCTTCTTTTATGTCCGCAAGAATGGAGTCAAGAGCGGCATTGAAAAAGATGTCGTAACCTTCAGGCATCAGCTTGCGGGCTTTATCAATAAGCGCATCAATGTGAGCTTCTTTGTCGCCGCCAGCAGGCTCGTCGTCTGGAATCCCGTCAAATACGGTTGCAACATCAAAACGGTATTGTTCTTTAGATGAAGCTTGTACGGTTGCAGCAATATTCTTTATGTACTCACCCTTGTACCCATTGCTAGGGAAGGTGAGGGGTTCGCCTAGGGCTTCTAAGTAACGAAGCCATACGCTGGTGGCGAGAATGTTCATTTGTCGGCCTGCATCGTTTACATAATATTCTCTATGTACGTCGTAACCTACGGCGGCCAAAAGGTTGGATACTGTTGCTCCATATGCTGCGCCGCGACCATGACCTACATGCAGCGGGCCTGTTGGGTTCGCAGAAACAAATTCCACTTGGACTCTTTTTTCGTTGCCAATTGTGCTGAGGCCAAATGATTGTTTTTTCTCGATAATTTGATTAATAACGGCATGTTGAGATGCCGAGTTCATATAAAAGTTGATAAAGCCTGGACCTGCAATTTCAACTTTTTCGATATCAGTATTGGTTGGCAGGTTATCGACAATCAGCTGCGCGAGCTCGCGAGGGTTCTTTTTGGCAGGTTTCGCCAGCATCATTGCCAGGTTACTAGCAAAATCGCCATGAGACTTGTCGCGAGTTCGCTCTATTTGGATTCTGGGTACTGTACCTTCTGGGACAATACCTTGTTTTATCAAAGAGGTGAAAGTGGACTGCAATAATGACTCAAGAACCTGTTTCATGGATGTTGGTAAACCTGCAAAAGTGGAGCGAATAAAGGGATAGTAATAAAATAGCCGCACATTATCGCTGTTATAGGAGGGGAATGCTAGAAGGGAATCGCTAAGGTCAGAAGAGAGGGGCGTAGGGGGTGAGGTGAGGTGTAATCGGCTTGTTATGTGTGCTGAGTATCGTTTTGATAAGCCTAATAACCATTTATCCTCCAATTACGACCGTATGTCTTTTCTTGATTGTTGCAGTCTGACGAATAGCTACTATGGCGCACAAGGATAATATAACGGTATTGGGCAGAATAGTTGGATCTATATAATGGATTCATATAACGGAATTATGTAACGGAAACGTGTGGCAGGAAGGTTATGGACAATAACACAATAGATAGATTCACCGATGGTTTACGTGAGCAGTCGCAACGTAAACATACTTCAGGTTTCACCCTAGTAGAATTACTTGTTGTTGTTGCAATTGTTGGTATTGCGGCAAGTATTGCTATGCCCAATTTTCAGTCGACAGTTTCGGGTAATCTAGCTCTAGATCAGCAGAGGGGGCTTACGGCAACGATTGCGTATTTGCGCAGTGAGGCATCCAAACGTTCTCTGGTTACTTTTTGCTCTAGTGACGATACGCATATGGACACGCCTACTTGTAACTCTGTGTCAGATAATAATTGGAATGATGGGTGGATAGCATTTTCTGATGCTGACGGTGATGGAGTGATCAATGATGATGATGTGTTGTTGAGAGTTCAGGGGCAGCAGTCGGGGCAGTTAACGGTGCGCTCTAGTGGTTTTGGTCAGAAAGGACGGCTGCAATTTGATCGGACTGGGGCAGTGGCTTCTGTTGGAACGTTTACGGTTTGTGATGGCCGAGGGGATCAATTTGCTCGTGCTGTTGTGATTAATATTTCTGGACAAAGCCGTTTTGCGGTAGATGAAGACGTCGCTTCTGATGGTATTGTGAATGACCATGGTGGAGCAAATAGTAATGTGTCTTGTTCTGCAGGAGGCGCTTGAATGAGCTTTTTATCAGCGGTGAGTATGCGGCCCATTTCCAATAATAGGGCTGCTGTGAAACAACAAGTACATGGTTTTTCATTAATAGAAATTTTAATAACAATGTTAATTGTTGCTGTAGGGTTAATGGGGACGGCGACCTTGCAGCTAACCGGATTGAGTAGCAACCAGGGAGCATATCTGCGTACCCAGGCTAGTATCCTTGTATATGATATGGCTGATCGGATGCGTGGTAATCCTGACCGGGCCATTGCGGGTGACTATGACGGATTTAGCTTTAATGCAGATGTGGAAGGGGAGGGTGGCCTAAATAGTTTGAAGGGTGCTACGACGGATTGTATTACAACGAGCGGAGGGTGTAGTCGCCTCAGGCAGAGTGACACAGATCTTTACGAATGGGCGCAAAATTTGATGGGGGCTGGTTCTTCAGGTATTGCTTTGTTACCAGGGGCTCAGGGCGATATTGATCGTGTTGTTGATGACCTTTTTCGAGTAACCGTCAGTTGGGATGAATCTGACTGGGACGGTGATAGTGGTGTTAAGAGTGCTACTAATAAGTCGTTCTCAGTGGATTTTACAATTTCCCCAGATGCAGGGTCGAGATTTGTTGCGCTCGGAGATGGGTCCTAATGAATATTATATTTGCAAAGACAAAAGGTGTAACTCTAGTTGAATTGATTGTTGCGCTTGCGTTGAGCAGCTTTTTGGCGATAGGTGTTATTCAGATTTATCTTGATTCCCGACAGACCGATGATATGGGTGGAGCGTTGGCTCGAATTCAAGAAACGGGGCGTGTTGCACTGGATATTATGACAGAAGATATACGAGGGCTAGGGTATGTCGGTTGTTTAGACCCAAAAACCTTACCAGAAGAAGGCGTGCTTCAGGTCGTAGCAAATAATTCGCCGCTTGAGGATATTACCGCAGAGGGGTTAAGAGGGTTTGAGGTAGAGGCTGGGTGGGCCGATGATACTGAGTTTAATGATACAGATATTGAAACGGATGCAATTTCGGATAGTGATGTTATTGCTATTCAGCGAATGACCCGAAAAAGGGTCAGCGTCGTGAAGAGCAATGCGCCTGCGCCTGCGCCGGGAGCGGTTGTACTGGAATCCGATGAGTTGGATATTGTTGAAAATGATTTGGTGCTCGTTTCTAACTGTACAGGGGGGCATCTATTTCGTGTTTCAAATGTAGTTGCCAGTGGTAGTAATACGTTGTTAGAGCATAGTGATAGCGTGAATAATATGGTTGACGCATTTCCTAATTATTCGGGTGGAGATGAGGCTAATGTTGCCGTTGCAATGAAATTTATGTCAGTGGCTTATTTTGTTGCCGATACAGGGCGTAAGAATCCGGCAGGGGATGCGGTATTTGCTTTGTATCGACAGAGGGATAAATTAGTTAATGCAGCGGTTCCTAGTTTTGATATTGAAGAAATATTGGAAGGTGTTGAAACTCTGCAAATATTATACGGTGAACGGTTGTCTGATGACAGTGTACGATTTGTTCGAGGCAACGATGCTGACCTCGATATGAGAAATGTAGAAAGTGTGCGTATCGGGGTTTTGGTGTCGAGTACTCGAAATGTACAACAAGCAAACGATATGCAAAGTTATTTGTTGCCTGGCGGAAAGGTTTCTCCTGCGCCTTCGGACGGTTTGTCACACCCAGCGGATAAACGCATTCGTCGAGCGTTTTCAACGACAGTTTATTTACGTAACCGGCCTAATCGGCCAGATTCAGTATAAGGACATAACATGAATACGACATCAATAGGGAAAGTTGGAAAACGACAGCGCGGTTCAATTATGCTTGTTGCTTTGGTTTTGCTGTTTGTCGTGACGTTGCTTGCAATGTCTGGGTTACAAACAGCTAGTGTGCAAGAAAGAATGGCGTTAAACGCTCAGTCATCAAATCTAGCTTTTCAAAGTGCTGAAACTGCTGTTAATAGTGTGTTATGGAAACTTCAAGATGGCGATGTGGCGTTAATTGATGAGGCGAGGGAAGGTGATAACGGAAAGGGTTCGGTAGAAGTCGTTGCCGCTCTGAACCCTGGTGTGCAAATAACGGTGCAGGTGCAGCATTTAGGCACTATTCCTGTTTATGGGAATTCAATTGGCAAGGATGGCGAAATTAAAGCGCAGGCATTTGAAATAGCAGGGGTCGTAACAATAGAGTCAACAGGTGCTAGTTCATCCGTGACGCAAGGTATAGCGTATTAAGGGCTTCTCGTGATGAATGCTACTGCTAATTCTACAATTATAAAAAAGGATATTAATCCAGTGTTAAATGATGGAGTTCGAGTGATGGTGCGATTACGTTCTATTTTATGGTCGGTTTGTGTGAGTTTGCTGGTGATGATTTCTTCCCAGCAAGCGGCAATGGCAGATGATACCGAAATATTCTTTGGTGGCTCATCCGGCAATACAGCAGGGCAGCCAAATATTCTATTTATCATGGATACGTCAAGCTCCATGGTGAATAATAAAGATGGAACCAGTTCGACTCGAATTGACCGAATGAAAAAGGCGTTAACGGAAATAGTTAAAACATCCAATAACGTTAATGTTGGAATGATGCGATTTAACAACCCTGGAGGCGCGGTATTATACCCGGTGACGGATATTGATTTACCGGTGGCGGATGAAGATCAAGGGAAAGAAAATGTAAGGATTGCGGATGGCGCTGATGATGCTCAGGAGCTTGATACCGGTGAAATGATTTTGAATGGAAATGTGTTGTCGTTAGTGAGCACGCCGACACCGATAAATGTAAAAAACGTTGGGCTACGTTTTCAGGATGTAGATATCCCTCAGGGTGCAACGATTACCAGTGCAAAAATAGAATTTACTACAGCAGCCACTTCTCCTGGTACTACCTCGTTAACGTTTCATGCTGAAGATATTGATAATTCGCCAGGTTTTCTTGCCAGTAGTAATAATATCAGTAGTCGATCACTTACATCGGATTTAAAAATATGGAGTCCGCTTCCGTTATGGATGGTGGTTGGAGACGTTCATGAAACTCCAGATTTAAGTGATATTGTACAGGAGGTTGTTGATCGCGCGGGTTGGTGTGGCGGCAATGCATTGAGTATTATTGTTTCTGGAACAAGCCCTGCTCAATCCCACTTAGCAAAAGCCTATGAGGACAACGCATCGGATGCCCCTAAATTACTCATTGAATTTGATGAGGATTCTATTCCTGCTGGGGGTGGTTGTGTTGCCAAAGAGCACTCTGCACAAATTAGTTCAGATACCGATGATGTAGAAGAAAATACAGCAAATAATGGCAGCATGTACATTACTAGTAGTGACCTGGAAATTGAGCGCGATGGATCTCGCCGCCAAGTAATAGGTTTGCGTTTTGGTGGTTTAAACCTTCCTGCCGGAGCCGCTATCACTAATGCGTATCTAGAGTTTACTGCGGATGGTGATAGTAGCGGTGATGCAATGGTTACTATTGCTGGGGTGGCTACTGATGATGCTGATACGTTTGATTTGGATCCATATGATGTAACCAGTCGAACAAGTACTTCCGCTTCGGCTCAATGGAATGTTTCGGAATGGGTTGGTGGGCAAACGTACCGAAGTAGTGATATTTCAAATGTCGTAAGCGAAATAGTTGGGCGGGCAGGGTGGTCTATCAGTAGTCACATGGCATTCAAAATAACGTCAACCCCAGGAACGCATCGAGCGTATTCGTTTAAAGGGAGCCCTGGAGAGTCTGTTCGGTTGGTCATACAGTCGAAGAGCTTGGCGGGAACGGAGACTCGAACAGCACGTGATGAATTATTAGATGTTGTGGATGATATGTTGACGGGAGAGGGTACCCCTATTGTTGATGCGTTTTATGAAGGGGCGTTGTATTACAAAGGTGAGAATGTTTTATACGGCAAGTATCGTGGCAAGAACAGTTTGTCTGATAGTGTTCGAAAGAATAACAGGGTTTCTGATTCGCGATCTTATGCAGGAGGCAGTCATACTTTCCCTACCGAGTGTTCAGCATCAAACCTAGGTTCTGTTAATTGTGTTGGTGAAGTTATTACGGGTGATGCAGCGTACATTTCGCCGGTAGTCAATAGTTGTCAATCGAATAATATCGTTTTGCTTTCAGACGGGCAGGCATCAGTGAATGACTCTGCTAGCGCGGTAAGGGCAATGACGGGTATTACTGGAAGTTGCGTTGACGGAGGGAATCAGGCATGTGGTCCAGAGTTAGCCAAGTTTTTAGTCGATGAAGAGCAAAGTATTAAAACCTATACTATCGGGTTTAATATTGCTGGCCAGGCGGCAGCTACAGACTTCTTGCAACGTATAGCGAAAAAGGGAGGGGGGAGTTTTTATGAGGCTGCATCGTCTGCTGATTTGGTCGGAGCATTTGAAAATATTGTGAACAATGTTATGCGATCAGATACTACATTTGTGTCGCCAGGGATTGCGGTAAATAGTTTTAATCGGTTGAATCATCGAGATGAAATGTACTTCTCATTGTTTAAGCCGGAATCAACGCCGTTATGGTCAGGTAACTTAAAGCGTTACCGTATTGCTGACGCTGTGATTTATGATAAGAACAACGCGGAAGCGATTAATAATGCTACGGGGGCATTTAAGCCGACTTCTCGTAGTTGGTGGTCATCGGGTGTTGATGGTGCTGGAATTGAGAAAGGTGGGGTCGCGGATCGAGTGCTTGCCACTGTTACATCTCGAAATGTTTATACCTATCTCGGAGATATGACACCAGCGTCAGGAGTTGCGCTATCGGGATACCCTATAAATGAAAGCAATGATGACATATCCAAGGAGCTGCTAGGTATTGAATTGGCATCCGATGATTACCGAGAGGATCTCGTTAAATGGGTAAGGGGAGTTGATGCAGTTGGTGTTGCTGACCCCTTACACTCGGCTCCCAGTGTGGTGATTTATGGTGGAACAGATGCTTTACCGATTTCGACAATATTTTATGGGGATAATCAAGGTTATCTTCATGCTGTTGATGGTGAAACAGGTAATGAGCGGTTTGCCTTTATGCCGAAAGAACTACTACCAGTGCAAAATGTTCTGTATGAAAACAATGAAGCTCATAAGCACCCCTATGGTTTAGATGGCCAGGTGACTACTTGGGTTAATGATGTTGATGGCGACGGGGTTATTGAGTCAGGTGATGGGGATCATGTATATGCCTATATTGGCATGCGCCGCGGAGGGAATAACTATTACGCGTTGGATGTCACAAATCCATCTGCCCCTAAATGGCTGTGGGGGATTGCGGGTGGAACAGGAGATTTTTCGGAGTTAGGGCAGACGTGGTCGCAGCCTAAAAAATCAAAAGTTAATATCGAAGGTACGGTTACTGACGTGCTGATCTTTGCCGGTGGTTATGATGCAAAGCAAGATGACGCAACAACACGGGCAGAAGACGCTGTGGGACGGGCCATCTATATGGTAAATGCTAAAACGGGCAAAAAATTATGGGCGGGTGGTCCAAGTGGTTTAGCGGGTGGGTTTGTGAAAACTTTTCCTGAAATGAAATACAGTATCCCTTCAAGCGTCTTGGTTCTTGATATGAATGATGATGGTTTGGCGGATAAGATGTTTGTTGGTGATGTTGGAGGCCAGTTGTGGCGGTTTGATATTGCTAATGGCAGTAATGCTAGTCAGCTTGTTACTGGGGGGGTTGTGTTTGAGGCGTCGGGTACGTCTGCAGATAGCGACGAATCACAAAATAGGCGCTTTTACGATGAACCTGATATTTCTACATTTCGTAGAGATAGGAAAAGATACTTTTCGATCAAAATGGGTTCAGGGTTTCGAGCACATCCTTTAAATGAAGTGGTAGAGGATCGTTTTTATGTTATTCATGACAGTAATGTGAGTCATGCACCTACTGATGGAAATGGGGATGTGAGTTACGAAAAGTTAACCGAAAGCCATTTGTATGATGCGACAAGTAATATTATTGGTGAAAGCGATGGTGCTCAACAATTGGATGCGGAAACGCAATTAAATGCTGCAGACGGTTGGTATATTCGATTAACGCGTAGCGGAGAAAAAGTATTAGCATCATCGTTAACACTGCAGCATGAGGTGTATTTTACAACGTATGAACCTGAGCCAAGCTCGGCGGCATGTACTGTTGCTGCTGGTACCTCTCGTCTTTATCATGTCAATGCAACAGATGCTACGCCGGTCATAAATTATGATGGTGCGGGCGGTGATGCAATCACGGATTTGACTAAGTCTGATAGAGAGGTGGAACTGAAAACTACGGCTATCGCACCTACACCTGTGCGCTTAAGGGTTGGTGGGCAGGATGTTGTTGTCGTGGGTACCGAAATCATTAAACCTTCTGAGAATAATGTTGTTTATACACGGACATACTGGTTTGAAGAATAAGGGAAAGAAAATGGGTATTGTAAATAACCAAGCAGGTTTTACGTTGATTGAGCTGCTCATTGCGGTGGCAATTATTGGGATTTTATCTTCTGTAGCATATCCAGGTTATCAGGATGTAATGGCAAAATCCCGTCGTCAGGATGCTATGGATGTGTTGACGGGGCTGGCGAGCGCATTAGAGCGACATAAAACGGCTAGCGGCTCTTACGTCGGTGCCGCAAGTGGTGGGGATACGGGTGCACCTGTAATATACTCGGCTCAATCACCGATTAGTGGGGCCACTAAATATTATGACTTAACCATTGTGGTTGCTAATAATGAGGAGTTTACGGTTCAAGCGACACCTATTAGTAACACCTCGCAAAAAGAGGATGGGTTTATTGAATTATTGTCGACTAATCGTCGTGGTTGGGATGAAAATGACTCAGGTTCATTGAGTCCTGATGAGTTTGTTTGGAATTAGATCTTGAGAGGTTTTGGTTTAATCTAGCTGAACAGGGTCAACATCCAAATGCCAGCGAACCTTCCGGCTATCCGGTAAAGGTTCGATTTGCGGTAATAGTTCTGCAATTGCTTTGTGTAGGGATAAACGATCGTTGCTGCGTAGCATAACCTGAAAACGAAAACGACCGGCCTTTCTCATCATTAATGAGGGTACTGGTCCCCAAGCTTCAACAGTTTGGGGTGTAGGTTCTTGGGAGCTTAGGTTATTAAATTGCTCAATAACCTGCTCCAGAAAACGCGACGCCATATCTGCATGGGCTGCTTCGGCTCGAAGCATTGCAATGTAGCCGTAAGGTGGTAGCCCGGTAAGTTTTCGCTCGGGCAATGCGTGTTGAATGAATGCATTGTAATTTTGTTGTTGTAGTGACTGCAATACCATGTGTTCAGGGTTATGGCTTTGCAATATAACTTTACCTTGTTTTTCGGCTCGGCCTGCTCGGCCTGCTACTTGTAAAATAAGTTGGGCTGTATGTTCTGTTGCTCGAAAGTCTGAGGCAAATAATCCGCTATCAATATCGGAAATGACCACTAAGGTGACATGAGGGAAATGATGCCCTTTTGCTAGCATTTGAGTGCCGATCAAAATGCAGGGCTCCCCTGAGTTCACTTGCTTTAAATGATTCTCTAGCGATTCCTTTCGACGGGTTGTGTCTCGGTCTATACGAATGATGCGTGTTTTAGGAAATAGTTCAGATAGATTTTCGTCAACTCTTTCTGTGCCTTGGCCTATAGCGCGCAGGTCTGTGCTATTGCAATCAGGGCAATGGAGGTTAATGCGGCTTTGGTAATCACAATGATGGCAATGTAAATGTTTTGGTTGTCGGTGATACGTCATGCGGGCATCGCACATCACGCAGGCTGCATTCCATCCGCAGTCGTGGCACATGAAAACGGGTGAATAACCTCGCCGATTCAAAAAAAACAGGACTTGGTTTCCCTGTTTAAGCTCATGTCCCATTGCGTGAATTAGAGATTTGCAAAGGCCATTTTTAAGCTCTGCTTTACGTAAGTCAGTAATTTCAAATGTTGGCAGTTTTGCTTCGCCTGCCCGGTGAGTTAGTGAAAGCTGGCGATAGCGCCCCTCTTTTGCATTGTGCAGGCTTTCAAAGCTAGGTGTCGCAGTGCCAAGTATGACGGGTATGTTTTCAAGCTTTGCTCTAACAATGGCCATGTCACGAGCAGAATAGCGAAAGCCATCTTGTTGTTTGTAGGAAAGGTCGTGCTCCTCGTCGATGATGATGAGTCCTGGGTGCTTCATGGGGGTGAATAGTGCGGAGCGAGTTCCGATAACAATGGCCGCACAACCAGCGTTTGCTTGGCGCCAGACGGTTAAGCGTTGATTTGCTGTTAAGTTCGAGTGAAGCGCTAAAACGGGGACATTAAAACGTTGTTGAAAGCGCTGTAATGTTTGTGGAGTTAAGCCTATCTCCGGCACTAATATTAGTGCTTGGTTACCTGCTTTGAGTACGTGTTCAATGATTTGTAGGTAGACTTCGGTTTTGCCACTGCCGGTTACGCCGTTTAATAAATACGTGGCGAACGACATGTTCTTATCGGTATTGGGCTGGTTTGTGTTGAGTACAGTATCAACCGCGTGTTGCTGTTGTTCGTTAAGTGTTAGGCAGGCCTCCCGCAGCAGGTTGTCTGTTGCCCACGAGGGGTAGCTCTGCTCTTTTTCGTGTATTTCAACAAGACCTTTGTCCCTTAATGCTTTTAGAGTGGGTGATTTTATGTCTAGGCCAGCAAGCAGTGTTTGGGTAAGCCCATTTGGATGATTCCGTAGCGTGGTTAGTGCATTAACTTGTTTGGGGGCTCGGGAGAGGGAGGACAGCTCTATAAGCTTGCCTTTGGTGGAGACTTGCCAGGTGTCGACAAACTCTATCAATGGTGTGGTTTCATTGCGTAAAGCAAGAGGTAGCGCATTTTTGAATACCTCCCCAGGGCTGTGGTGGTAGTACTGAATACCCCAGTTACATAGAGCTAATATGCTGGGGGGAAGGGCAGGCTGTTCGTCTAATAGGCGTTTAATAGGTTTGAGCTTGTCGGCTGGAATGTCTGTATGGGTAAGTACAGCGGTAACGATACCAACGACATGGCGCTTGCCAAAAGGGACTAAGGCTCGCATTCCTGGTTCGTATTTTAGTAATGCAGTGTCCTTGGGTGGCAGATAGTCAAAAAGGCGCCGAAGCGGGCTAGGTACTGCTACGCGTAAAATGGTTAGGGGGGGGTGAATGCTCAATGGGTTCGCTTTGAATGCTGGAAAATATATACCTCAGTATACCGAAGCTCTGAAAAAGAGTCTCCCCATGACAAATGATTAAGGGCTTGTGATCTGAACTCGTTCTGGTATTATTTGCGCCCCTGTTGTGCCGGAGTTCTCTCTGTGCTCGCAGGTTTCTAAAACACGAATTCATTAGTGATAGTATCTGTACGGTGCCAGGCAATAGATCGGGTGGCGGTGCAGACGAAAACAGGTGCCCCCTATGAAACAAGATATTCATCCTAATTATAGCGAATGTAACGCTACATGTAGCTGCGGTAATGTTGTTAAGACTCAGTCTACTTTATGTAAAGATATCCACCTTGATATCTGTTCTGCATGTCATCCTTTCTATACAGGTACTCAGAAAGTGGTTGATACCGGCGGACGTATCGATAAGTTTAAGAAGCGCTTTGGTGCGGTTGGTCGTGCTAAGTAGCAACCCGATGACCATTAGTGTTTCAAAAAAAGGCTCCTTTCGGGGCCTTTTTTTATGCCTGTGTTGGGTATTGTCGACGGGTGTGCAGGCGGCTGCATTGTGCGATCTCAACATCGAGGGTTTAAAGGCTGACGTCATTGGGTCTCTGGGAGTCGAGCGTGTTGATGTGACGCAAGTGTTTGACGGCGATACGGTTTTGCTTGCGGATGGGCGTAAGGTGCGTGTTATTGGGGTTAACACTCCAGAGCTTGGGCATCACAATCGTCCTGTTGAGCCATTGGCTAAGTTGGCACAAGCAAAACTCACACGACTGTTGCTCAAGGATGGAGTGAAGCGGCAGCAAAAATTGCCTGTTTCTGCATTGTTACGAGTAGGTGGAGATTTGCAGGATCATTATGGTCGGACGTTGGGACATCTATTTTCCTCGGCAGGTATTAATGTCACTTCCCGTTTGTTGGTTGATGGTTTGGGCTTCCATGTGGCAATACCGCCAAACTTGTGGTCTGCTGACTGTTATTTTGCGGCTCAACAGAGAGCTCGAAGCGCAGGGGTTGGTGTTTGGCATTTGCCTTATTACGGTGCAAAACTTGCTTCCGCAAAAAGTTTGAATGGAGGCTACCAGAGAATAAATGGCAAAATAGAAAAGATATTTATGTCGAAAAAGTCTATTTGGATTGATCTGCTAGGTGGCGTGACAATAAAATTGAACCGGAAAAATAGCAAATTTCAACAAGGGGTGGTGTTAAAGCGAATCCTGGATGCTTATGAAAACAAAGGGTTGGAGCTGTTACCTGCGATAGAAATTCAAGGGTGGATGGTTGATCGGAAGCGATGGGGTGACAAAATGGCCGCTAAAATCGAAAAAGGTGAGCGAAACCGTTGGCAGTTTAACCTTCGTCATCATTATCAATGGCACTTTATTAGTGCGAATTAAGTCGCTAGGGTTATTGAGCTGAATCTACCTTTTGGTTATGCTACATCGCCTCGCAAGTGGTAGATGTTGTGTGTCATTGTCGTGCATCATTGTATGGCATCACTATTGTGTACTGTCACTATGTATACAGCCACGTAATTTATCACTGGGCGAGACGAATGTTATTTTTAAGACTGCCCTTATAGCAGTGAAAAACCCAATCAAGAGATCGACTCGTTATGTCAGATTTAAAGCAAGCAGCGTTGGATTACCATGAGTTTCCCCGTCCCGGTAAGGTAAGTGTTGAGCTTACTAAGCCTACGGAAACCCCAGAGGACTTGTCGTTGGCCTATAGCCCTGGTGTGGCAGAGCCTGTGCGTGAAATCGCCAAGGATCCTGATAATGCATATCGCTACACAAATAAAGGAAACCTTGTTGCTGTTATTACTGACGGTAGCGCTATTCTTGGTTTGGGTGATTTAGGTGCGCTTGCGAGTAAGCCTGTTATGGAAGGCAAGGGTGTTCTATTTAAGCGCTTTGCTGGTGTCGATGTTTTTGATATCGAAGTGGATGCTGAAGATCCCCAGGCGTTTATTGATACTGTTGCACGTATATCTACAACGTTTGGTGGTATTAATTTAGAAGATATTAAGGCCCCTGAATGCTTTGAAATAGAGCGTGTACTTATTGAGCAGTGCGATTGCCCAGTGTTCCATGATGATCAGCACGGAACGGCGATTATTATTGCTGCCGGTCTGATGAATGCGTTGGAGATACAGAAGAAGTCTCTAGCGGACGCTAAGATTGTTTGTGTTGGTGCTGGAGCCGCAGGTGTTGCAGCATTAAAGCTCTTAATTGAAATGGGTGCAAAGAAAGAGCACATTTATGTGCTTGATCGTAAAGGTGTTATCCACTCTGATCGGGATGACCTGAATCAGTATAAAGCGGCATTTGCACATGAAACTGATAAGCGCACATTAGAGGATTCCTTAGATGGTGCTGATGTGTTTATTGGCGTGTCTAGTGCTAACTTGTTGAATGCAGAATTTTTGAACCTGATGGCGCCGAACCCTGTGATTTTTGCACTAGCAAATCCAGATCCAGAAATTGTGCCTGAGACAGCCCATGCTACTCGGGATGATGTGATCGTAGCCACTGGCCGTAGTGATTATCCAAACCAGGTGAATAATGTCTTGGGGTTCCCTTTTATATTCCGTGGGGCGTTGGATGTGCGTGCAACACGAATTAATGAAGAAATGAAAATTGCTGCAGTTCATGCGATTCGTGAGTTGGCAAAAGAGCCTGTTCCCGCGGAGATTCAGGAGCGTTGGGGTGAGAAAATAGAGTATGGGAAAGAATACATTATACCTAAGCCATTAGATTCTCGCTTATTGGGTGTTGTGACGGCGGCTGTTGCAAAAGCGGCTGTGGATAGCGGTGTTGCACGGCTGCCTTATCCGGCACATTACCCTTTGAATAGTATCGAAGACATTAAGTACTAAAAGCGAGCAGACACAAAAAAGCCCGAGAGATCGGGCTTTTTTGTGTCTGCTCGAATTCGCCTTGTTTAGAATAGCTCTTCAGGGGTCAAGTCGTCTTCTTGTTGGTTGTTGTGAGTTTCGGCTTCTTTTTCTGCATTAGGGGCCATTTCTGAGCGGAAGATTTCAAAGATACTGTTGGATTGAGAGGCGGTGGCTCGTTTTCCTGTTTCAGGGTCTATTTTGACGGTAACTAGGCCTTCTGGTTGGTTTTTCTCTCTGGAGGGGAAGTCTTTTAGTGCTTCACCCATAAACTCAATCCAAATAGGGAGCGCGGCTGTCCCTCCGTATTCCCTTCTTCCCAAAGTTTGTGGTGCGTCAAAACCAACCCATACGGTGGTAACGATGTCGGGGTTGAAGCCTGAAAACCAGGCGTCTTTTTGGTCGTTGGTTGTGCCAGTCTTCCCGCCAATATCTGAGCGCTTTAAGCTGCGTGCCTTTCGTCCAGTACCTCGTTTGATCACATCTTTTAGCATGGTGTTAATTATATATATAATGCGGGGTTCTACTGTGCGTTCAGCGTAGATGGGTGGCGGTATGAAGGGTGTTGGTTGGTCTGAATTGTTGTCGGTTTTATTGTCGTTTAACGTTATCGGGAGGTTTTCTAAGAATGCAAACTCTTCCTTCTCCTCAGCGTGGGTATTTTGCTGGGATTTTGTTGTGGCGTCAGTTATTGGTGTGTTTGCTGGGTTTGGGCAATTCTCGCAGACAGTGATAGGGTTTGCGGAAAACAAAATTTCACCTTCGCTATTCTCTATTCGATCAATAAACCAGGGTTCTACATGGTAGCCGCCGTTAGCGAGGGTTGTGTATCCTTGCGCCAGTTCAATGGGGGTAAGCTCGGCAACACCTAAGGCCAGAGAGAGGTTGTTTGGTAGCTTTGCTTTATTAAAGCCAAATTTTTCTGCGAAATTTACGGTTCGGCGAATACCTGTTTGTTGGAGGACCCGTATAGATACCAAATTTTTGGATCGATAAAGCGCTTCTCTTAGGCGGGTGAACCCTCCGAATTTCCCGCCCGCATTTTCAGGTCGCCATGTGCTTTCAAGCTTTTTGTCTTTAAAGATAATGGGGGAGTCATTCATTACAGTGGCGGCAGTCATGCCGTTGCTGAGCGCTGCGGCGTATACAAAAGGTTTGAAATTTGACCCCGCCTGCCTACCAGATTGAATGACTCGATTAAATTTACTTTCTCGAAAATCAAATCCACCGACAAGGGCAAAAATGCTACCGTTCTGTGGGTTCAGGGATACCATTGCCGATTGAGCGCTGGGGATTTGAGACAGTCCCCATTGGCGTCGAGGCTCTTCGGTGTTCTCTGTATCTGCGGTGGTTTGATTAGTTACGGGTAATACGCGAATAATGTCGCCGGCCTTAAGTATGTCTTCAAATGAGGAGGGGGAGGCTCCTTTGGTGTTGGTGTCTATAAAGGGCTTGGCCCATAAGCTGGCTTCCCAATTTAGCTCGCCTTGCTCCAGGTCTTTAAATAGGAGGTTTGCATGAGTTTTCTCAACGGACATTACAACGGCAGGTGTGAGGGGGCCTACAGAATGGAGGCCTCGAAGAGCGAGTAAGGCATCGTCATTGCTCGGGTTGGTGGCTTCTTGGGGGAGTGTTATTGATGATTCTGGTCCTCGGTAGCCGTGTCGTTTATCGTAGGCGAGTAAGCCGTGGTGTACGGCTTTATTTGCGGTATCCTGATAATGGCTGTTAATGGTTGTGAATACACGAAATCCGTCGGTATATGTATTGTTACCGTATCTTACAAGCATTTCTTTGCGGACCATCTCGGCAACATAAGGGGCGCTGGTTTCAGAACGAACGCCATGTAATTGTGCTGTGACAGGTTGCTGGCGTGCTTCTAAGTATTCTTCTTCAGGCAAATAGTCTAGGTCTAACATGCGCTTTAGTATCCAGTTGCGGCGTGTTAGTGCTCGGCTTGGGTTGGTGACGGGGTTGTATGCAGACGGGGCTTTGGGTAGGCCGGCTATCATTGCCAGTTGAGCTGTGTTTAAGTTACTGATGGGTTTGCCATAATATACTTGGCTGGCGGCGGCGATTCCGTAGGAGCGATGACCAAGATAAATTTTATTAACGTAGAGCTCGAGTATTTTGTTTTTATCGAGTTCGCGCTCAATTTGAAGCGCAAGCAATATCTCGTTGAATTTTCGTGAAAAAGTACGTTCTCGACTTAGAAAATAGTTTTTGGCTACTTGCATGGTCACGGTACTGCCACCGGTTTTAATTGATCCAGTGGTGATCAGTTCTAATGCTGCACGAATGAGCCCTTTAATATCAACGCCGGGGTGAGAATAGAAGCGTGAATCCTCCGCTGCTAAAATGGCGTGAGTAAATTTGACTGGAATTTGATCAAACGTGACGGGGGTCCTTTTCTTTTCGCCAAATTCTGCGATTAATTTACCCTCCTTGGAAAAGATGCGAAGAGGAGTTTGTAGAGGAATTTCGAGTATTTTCTCTACAGCTGGCAATTTCGGGCTAAGGTATAGTAAGGCGCCAATAAAAATTAAGGTGGCCCCGCTGATACTTAGCAAGGTTGTCCAAAGAAATATATGAAGTATAGGATGTGTTTTTGGCATAGTTTTCATGTGAAAGTCTGATGAAAGGAGTAAAAAGATCAGTAACTGTGAATCATACGACGATAATAACGGCGTTATCTAATTGCGTGAACTAATATTGTAGTATTTAATGTAAATAGGCATGAGTTTTTTCTAAGTTGTTAATGCAGCGAAGAAAATACATGCAAATTTAGTGACTAATAAACATGGTTCAACTAAAGATTAGTTGATTTTAGATTGGCCCAACAATAACAGGAAGCTTACTTGTGCTCCCCTTCCTTGGTAAAAAAGCGTCAACAGCAAAATTAGGTATCGACATTAGCTCTACGTCGGTGAAATTACTTGAACTTAGTCGTTCGGGGAATCGCTATAAAGTGGAGGCCTACTCGGTCGAGCCTTTACCTGCGAACGCGGTTGTGGAAAAGAATATTACGGACGTAGAAGGTGTTGGCGATGCAATTGCCAAGGTGCTGGCTCGTTCCAAAAGCGGTATAAAAAACGCGGCCGTTGCTGTGGCTGGCTCTGCGGTTATCACCAAGACTATCGAAATGGACTCTGCGCTCAACGATGATGAGATGGAATCACAAATTAAGGTCGAAGCTGATCAATACATACCTTATCCGTTGGATGAAGTATCTATAGATTTTGAAGTTCAAGGTGAAGTAGATAACGCGCCGGAGCGAGTGGAAGTGTTGCTTGCGGCTTGTCGCAATGAAAATGTTGAGCTGCGCTCCGATGTGTTAGAAATCGCGGGGCTGGTTCCAAAAGTAGTCGATGTTGAGGCATATGCCATTGAGCGAGCATTTGGGCTGGTGGCAGATCAGATTGAAGGAGGGGAAGATCAAACGGTTGCTATTGTAGACATTGGTTCCACCATGACGACGTTAAGCGTATTGCATGATGGGCGCACAATTTATACCAGGGAGCAGCTGTTTGGTGGTAAGCAACTAACTGAAGAAATTCAACGTCGATATGGCCTGTCATTTGAAGAAGCAGGGTTGGCGAAGAAGCAAGGGGGGTTGCCAGATGACTATGAACCTGAAGTGCTTGAGCCTTTTAAAGAGGCCGTAGTTCAGCAGGTTGCTCGGTCATTACAGTTCTTTTTTTCTTCTAGCCAGTATAACGATGTTGATCATATTTTGATTGCAGGCGGTACAGCGTCAATATCAGGTTTGGCAGAACTGGTTCAAGATAAAGTCGGTACTTCGACAACAGTTGCGAATCCATTTGTAGATATGGCGATTTCTCCTAAAGTTAATGCATCGATATTAAGTAATGATGCACCTGCATTAATGATAGCGTGCGGTTTGGCGCTAAGGAGTTTCGACTAATGACTCGGATTAACTTATTACCTTGGCGAGAAGAGCGGCGCCAAGA
>CAJXZM010000095.1 GCA_913063125.1 uncultured Gammaproteobacteria bacterium
CCCCAGCGTTCATTTTCATATAGGTCACGGACAAATTCATTGATCTGAGGAAGCGCATCAGAGAATCTCAAAATATCTTTGGCCAAGCCGTACTTAGGTTTATTGTTTGCAAACACTAGAACTCGCGATGATTGCGCATTTATTGCCACCTCAGCAATGGTATTCGTATATTTTTCATCTTGAATTTTCTCTTCCTCCTCTTCTTTCTCTTCTTCCTCTTCTTCGACAAACCTTCCTGGCGATAGTAAATGTTTTTCTAAAACCTCATAAAGCTTAATTTTATTAATTGGCTTACTCAGAAAACCCTGACTCCCAGCATCCATTGCTTCGGCTAGCACACTCTTATCGGTTTCAGCGGTTAATACATAGATGGGGACATCTTCGCAATTCTCCCTAATGATTTTTACCGCATCAATTCCATTTCTATTTGGCATGTTGACATCCATCAGAATTAAATCTGGAATAGTACGCGTACAATAATTACATGCTTCAACTCCATCGTTTGCCAACACAACATCAACACCAAACTTCTTTAATATTCGAGATACGAGCGCCTGATTCACAACATTATCTTCTGCCAACAAAACAGTTCCACTCAGGTCAGGATAGGCAGGTTTTTTTGAGGATAAAGTATCCGGCGAAGCAAGGGCCCTTGATACTCCCGACGTCTCTTTTAAAACGCTCATATCGATCTGGTATTTTTCTAAATCACCCTCAAACGAGGCCATCCAATTAACATTCGAATCTAGATCCAATTTCACAAAAAAAACGAAAGAACTACCTTCCCCTATCTCACTTGATGCAGTCACATCACCGCCCATCAACACCGCAAATCTTTTAGATATCGGCAACCCTAGACCAGAGCCATTTCTTCCATCACTTTGCACTCCTTTCCCTTTATACCGGGGCGACCCAACACTAAAGATACATTCAATTTTAGAACGTTCAATACCCTCACCCTGGTCTGAAACGTCAAACGTCAAAAGTCCATCTTCCCACGAAACATCAACCTTTATCGTTCCGGAATTAGAAAACCTCAACGCATTATCACAAAGATTATTGAGCACTTGTAATATCTTAGAAGGATCACCTAAAGCAAAATCAGGAATAGGTGATATAAACACAATCTCAAAAACAACACCTTTCTCTATGATTTTAGACAGAAATGTTTTTCTGACATCGGAAACCAAATCTACAATTGAAAATCGTACCTTTTCAACATCAAACTTACCTGCTTCCAATTTTGAAAAATCCAAAATATTATTAATAAGCCTCAATAACTTTTGACTATTGTTAACGATAACTTCTATATATGTATTCTTTGTATCTAAACCATCACTGCCTAAACCTTCAGCTTCATCTTTCAACATCTCACCAAAGCCAATTACTGATGTCAAAGGTGTTCTTATTTCGCAACTCATCATCGATAACAACTGACTTTTTCCTTGCGTTTCAGATATCGCAAAACTCTTTCTTAACACCTCTTTTAACTGACCTCTTACTGCCTCTTCTTTTTCTTTTATTTCAGTAACATCAACAACAGAACCTTCAACGTGAAGAGCATCCCCATCCAAGTCATAAATCATTCTAGAACTATGGCTAGCCCAAATCCTAACACCATTAAAACTCAAAAAAGACACTTCATTACTTTCAACATCATTAAGTAGATATTCGCAGGCCTCACCATCTCCGTAAAGAAGCGACACGATACTTTCACTATTTATTGTAACATCGCTTTCATTCGAACACCCCATAATCCTAGCCATTGATGCATTGGAATTGGTTACTATGCCTCCCTTCGACATCCAATACATTCCTTCCAACGCATTATCAAAAACCGACTGGTATTTTGACATATTCTCTACAATCATCTTGTCTGCATCGAGCTTCTTCTTTCCTTCTATTTTTATCCTATCCGCCAATGCTAATGAAAAAACAACTGCTTCCAAAAAGACCCCTAAAGGAGCTGACGTAATAGTAATCCAGTTTGAAGGCAATAAGCCGTTTGCCATAGATGCATAAGTCATCATTCCGACAGCATTAAACGACCACGCAAAAAATAAAAATCGAGCTGCATCATTACCTTTTACCCAACAGTATGCCGTCGTAAAAATAAGAACGACAAAGAAAAACGTTGAAAATGTGCTTACCCAGATAATAGATATATAGTCTCTTTTAATAAAACTAAGGGCACCCGATACGATAATCACAAAAACTGCCACATTAGCAAAAATATGAATCCTAGGGTGCCTTTCAGAAACATGTAAAAATGTTGTAAAGAATTTGATCCCCCCCCACAAAGAAATCCAAATTATTACTGAGGTATATTCTTTTCCCAAAGCCCCAAAAACCGCATAAAATTGAATTGCTCCATGCCCAATCTCGAGAAGTTCAAATAGCGTCACGCCTCCCAGATACACTATATAAAACAGATAACAGTCATCTCTAATGGATGAGTAGAGAAACATATTATATGCAAGAAGGATCAACATAGCCCCAAAAAATAGACCGTATATAAATTCTTCTTTCGCTATTTTTTCTGCAAATTCTACAGGCGTCCATAACACTAAAGGGAAATATAATGCAGACGATGGATTTTGGATTTTTAAATATAATGTTGATTTCTCACCCAGCATCGTATTTACAGAAAAAACGCTGTTTACATGAGAGATTTCTTTTCTCGAAAACGGTTGTCGAGCATCCGAGGTTTTTACAAAATAACTACCGTCCTCCTGAAGTAGATATAACTCAACAACACCTAGCAGTGCCTTTCCCACCTCCAGATACCATTGCTTTTCAATTCTCGAATTTGGATACTGCTCAGGATATAGCAGGTCCACTCTGACCCAATAGGTGTGGGGGGTCACACCTAAATTAAGTATCTCGCCATCATCATGATAGAATTTTCGTTGATACGTTTCTGAAACAATGTCATCAATATTGAGGCTATTCGTTTCATCCTTAAGAACCACCATATGGCTATTAAGTCGATAGCTATCCTTCGCAAACAGGCGAACAGGATCAATGCCTCCTGCAAACACGCCCGTACAAATAAATAGCAACATTCCTATTACACAACATTGAACCGTCCACTTGTTTCTAGTGACCACCGTCACATCCAACAATACTTCATTGATTCATTCCAATAACCCCCATCTGTCTTCATTATATTCATTCAATAACGAAGCGCCCTTGATTGAGTATAGATGGCATAGCCAAATCACAAGGGCAAGTCCATTGCCTGTTGAATTGAGCCCTCATATTCTCAACTACTGCGTCCCTTATACCCCTTATGCATCTTTGCTATAAAAAATCCATCACACCCTTACTTTTCATCAGCAACCACCAGTAAAATCAAATAACCCTCTAATATTCAACGATTTTTTAGCTAGCCATTTGCATTTAAATCGACCTATATCAATATTGGAATCAAAACAGTTGCTACACTTATATACCAGCAACAACCATTTGGGATAAACAACTTGCACAAAACGCTTATTAAGCTTTTTGAATCCGCTATTGGCAGCATGCGAGACCTCGTACCCATTGTTGCGGTTGTCCTTTTTTTTCAGCTAGTTGTTCTCAAACAGCCATTGCCCGAATCAGGGCAGCTCATTCTTGGATTGTTATTTGTGGTCATGGGGCTTACATTCTTTATTCACGGCCTAGAGCAAGGCTTATTCCCCATTGGCGAGTCGCTCGCTCACGCCTTTGCACGAAAAGGTAGCGTATTTTGGTTATTAACCTTTAGTTTTTGCCTGGGGTTTGGCACAACCGTTGCCGAGCCAGCACTCATTGCCGTGTCAGCAGAGGCAGCAAAGGTTGCCGCTGAAGGCGCGATGATAATAAACACTCCTGCCGCTCAAGCGAATTATGCCAACGGATTGCGCTATACCGTTGCATTCTCTGTTGGCCTCGCCATCCTTATTGGCGTACTGAGAATCCTACGCGGCTGGCCAATCCAATGGCTAATTATTGGTGGATATGTGTTAGTTGTCATTATGACAATGTTTGCTCCCGAAGAAATTATTGGCATCGCCTATGATTCCGGAGGGGTAACGACCTCCACCATCACTGTCCCGTTAGTCACCGCCTTAGGGGTTGGACTAGCATCATCGATTAAAGGTCGCAACCCGATGATTGACGGATTTGGCTTGATCGCATTTGCCTCATTGCTACCGATGATATTTGTTATGGCCTACGGCATGGTAATCACCTAATGGCTACTGAAATATTTTCTGACATTCTGCAGACACTCATCAGCACGACCAAAGATATATTCCCTATTGTAGCCATTATTTTTGGGTTTCAATTTGCCGTTATTCGGAAAATCCCTCCAAATATCGGGAAAATTATTGGGGGGTTTATTTGGGTTTTAATTGGCCTTTCATTATTTTTGCTGGGCCTTGAATGGTGCCTATTCCCGCTCGGGCGCTTGATGGCGGAACAACTCACCGACCCTGCGTTTATTCAGGGCGCACAAATCACGAGCAGCCTCATCTCTTCCCATGACGGCGTTCAATGGCAAGACTATTACTGGATCTACCTTTTTGCCTTTCTTATTGGTTTTAGCACCACTATTGCCGAACCCTCATTGATGGCAGTAGCCATTAAAGCAAACGAGGTATCGGGAGGTGCTATTGGTATCTGGGGGTTACGCATTGCCGTTGCCATTGGTGTTGCCGTTGGTATAACTCTAGGCTCTTACCGTATCGTCGTTGGAGACCCCATTCATTGGTACATTATGGCGGGGTATGTAATTGTTGTTGCTCAAACGACTGTTGCCCCCAAAATGATTATCCCCCTAGCCTACGACTCCGGGGGGGTCACCACGTCAACGGTAACTGTGCCTTTAGTTGCCGCATTGGGCCTAGGCCTTTCAGAAACCGTTCCTGGAAGAAACCCTCTTATCGACGGCTTTGGCCTTATCGCCTTTGCCAGCCTATTCCCAATCATGTCTGTTATGGCGTATGCCCAGGCATCTCAAATTTGGACAAACCGAAAAATCATAAAATCACACAAATCCACAAAAGATTAAACAAGGAGACGAGCATGCATTTCAAGATGATCATCGTTTTTGTTGAGGATGACAAAACCAATGCGGTAATGAATGCCGCAAGAAAAGCCGGGGCCACCGGAGCAACGATAATTAACAATGCACGGGGGGAAGGACTAAAGCGCTCCAAAACATTTTTCGGCCTCACTCTTGAAACACAACGTGATGTTCTATTATTTTTAGTTGAAGAACATTTAAGCAGACATATTCTAGAAGAAATCGGACGGGCAGGGCACTTTGACGATAAACCCGGCACTGGCATCGCCGTACAGATCGATGTAGAGGATGCCGTGGGCGTAAGCCATCAGGTTCAAAAAATCACCAGTGAGATGGAAGATTTATTATGATGCCAAGAAAAATCATACAATCCAAAGATGTAATGGGCAGCCATTTTATCGAGCTAGACGGCATGGCGACTGTAAAAGATGCCATTAAGCTAATGAATCAACAAGGGGCTAAAGTTGTCATCGTAAACAAACGACACGAACATGACGCTCACGGCCTTGTTTTACTCTCTGATATCGCAAAAAAAGTACTCGCTCGAGATCGTGCACCGGAACGTGTCAACCTCTACGAAATCATGTCGAAGCCGATGCTCACGGTTCCACCAGAAATGGATGTTAGATATTGCGCTCGCCTGTTTGATCGATTCGGGCTTTCCGTAGCCCCAGTCATTAAAAATGACAAAATCGTTGGCGTCGTAAGCTATGGAGAATTGGTATTACACGGCTTATGTGAATTGGTTAACTAGCTCTGTGAGGTTATGCCTGACAATATTCGCCACGGAATAAACATTACAGGACTAACAGTATGTCCCAACCATCTATTATGGCTTAGCTAACGTGTAATAACCTCCTTTACTTCCATCGCGCTGCGTTTTAAAACGCCGATGTACCCACATATACTGCTCTGGGTATTTACGAATCTGCTGCTCTAACGCTGCATTCACATGTGCTGCATCAGCACTCTCACTATCACTAGGAAATGCCAATAACGCCGGGCTAAACTCCACCTCAAAACGCCCATCGTGCTTTCTGTGGTGACCAACAATAACCACTGCCGCCCCCGCCATCTTCGCTAACTTAGATGTACTGTTTAGTGTTGCTGCCTCAACGCCAAAAAATGGAGCAAAAACAGAATGCTTGCGGCCATAATCCTGATCCGCTGCATACCACAACACTCGCCCTTTTTTTAACCCTCTTAACATAACTCGTAATTTCGAGCGTTCAATGACATGGGCAAAATAGCGCTGTCGACTACGACGAATAAAATAGTCAAACAACGCATTATTATGGCGTCGGTATGTCACGTCAACCGGCACACAGTGGGCCACAAATAACCCACCCAGGTCCAAATTACTATAGTGGGCCCCAACCAACAACACCCCTTTTCCAGCCTCTTTTGCTTTTTGAATATGCTCTAAGCCTACGACGTCGATATTGTTATATTGATCTTCAGGTTTCCCCCACCAGGCATAAGCAGACTCAAATAACCCAACGACGTTCTCCTGCATACTACGCTTCACCAATTGTTCCTGTTCGGCGGCTGATTTTTCAGGAAAACACAAAGCAATATTAACGCGAACAATATGACACCGCCTGCGAGCAGCAACATACATCACAGCCCCAAGAAACTCTCCCGACTTTCGTAAATATTGATAAGGTAGCTGGGCGCAACACCACAAGAATAAGACACCAAGCCAACTCACGGCATATTGCACATGTAACGCCTGCTTCCATGACTGAAGCTCTTCTCCTTTCAATCTTCCTTTACTCACGTATCCATCTCCTTTTCACACCCGCCTTTAACAAATAACCAATTAACATACAGCGTCTAACAACAGGCGGCGATTGCACCACTATTATGGCGTTGTCACAAGGGGATACAGGGTATCTACGCATATATGTCAACAAAATCGTTACAAATTGCAAACAGGCACCTCTAGAACCAATATTTATGTTGAATATTATTCGCAAAATTATCACCATAGTACCGGAAAGGAAAAGGAAACAATCGCGCAGTAAAATGACTACTTAAAAGAGAGATTATTATGCAATTATTTGCCATTTTAGCGGTATTAGTAGCAGCCAATTTTGGCGCAGTTTACTACGGGTCAGATATGCTTGAGGATGAAAGCGGTGAGCCACAAGGTATTGTAGAAGTACAAGAAGAGGCTGTACAGGAAACTGAACTATCCCCTAAAGCGGCGATAACTCAAGACACATTACCTTAAAATTAAATACTATGACTACAACATGGCTGGTCGAGCTTACCGTATGATAAGTATCACTTTAACGGTCTCGTCCACCATGTCAGTGTCAACATAACCGATCATGTTCTGATTGCCAGAAATAAATTCAATAACTTCAAGACTATCGTTTACAGTAAATGGTGGCTGCCCCTTACCCGCAAAAATAATTCTAGACCAGTAAGAATTAAGCTGAGATTGAGATTTCTTCACTAACTCGCGATAAAACACCTCACGATCATCCTCCCCTTCACGTTGGTCAATCGGGACAACTTTTGTTCCATCCGGCAATGTATGGCTTTTACCTAAGAATATGCTAACGACCTCTTCCACCGTTATGTCATTGGTAACATTATCGTTATTTACGATAATCGCCAACTCTGCCTGGGCATAAGACGCACAAAAAACCAACAAGACCAATAACATAGCCCATTTACGCCCCCCCTTAAATATCATCGATACTGTCCCGTATATTTCTTATATTTATAATCTATTTATTATTCAGAAAGTATTTAGCCTGTGGATAAATAGCCACAATCAAATATTCGGACAGATCCTCCTCTATTTCAAGCATTTATTCAATGATTATTGTAAAACAAACGTACCATCCTAGTTAGCGCGAACCCCCTCACCTTTATCAATAGTCACACGATTCCTCCCCTCTGACTTTGACACATAAAGCGCCTTGTCCGCTCTCTCCAACACCTCGTCAAAAGTTTCATTGGGGGTAATAATTTCAGATACACCAATACTCACCGTAAATTTATCGACTCCTCCAGGCACGTCCACCACCATTGCCTCCCAAGCCTCTCTCATACGCTCAGCAACAACTCGGCCGCCTTCAATTGTAGAGGATACCAAGACTGCGACAAATTCCTCACCACCAACACGCCCAAGCGCATCCTCTTCCCGCAAACAGCTTAAACATACTTCAGCAAAAAGCTGAATAACTTTATCTCCCGTGGCATGGCCATAGGTATCATTTACTCGCTTAAAATAATCAATATCCAACATAATAATAGTAAAGGGATTTTGATACCGGATCGCACGGCGTATCTCTTTATTTGCCGTTTCAAATATACTTCTGCGATTTAGCAACCCTGTTAATGTATCTGTTGTCGCTAACCGTTCTAGCTCCTCTTGTATCAGCTTACGATCGGTAATATCCAATACTGAAATAAACAGCGCTGGACTGCTCTGAAAATCCATTGCCGTTGAAGACAACATTCCCCAGAACACCTTACCTTTTTGTGTTTTCATTAACACTTCAAAATTAGTCACGCCGCTTTCGGAAAACGAATCCGTAAATTGGGTATGACTATCGTCATCACCCCACAATGAGTGGAGATCGATACCGCTTAAGTTGGCTTCCTCGTGATCCAGTTCGAACAAATAGTAGGTGCTTTGATTGGCATACAGTAGTGATGGCGCACTACTGATATCAAAAATCATAATCGGGTAGGGAGCAGCCTCAAGTATTGATCGCAACTTTCCTTCGCTTTCACGCAATGCTAGCTCTGAAGCTCGACGCAACGTAACATCCTGAACAGTTCCCGTCTCCCTGACGGGAGACTCTTCCTCACCAAGAAAAACTTTACCTGCTAATCTTATCCAACGCTCTTTTTTATCGTATGGAGAAATAATCCGGTGCTCATGGATATAGCCTCCCCCTTGATGGTATGCAATAGCTACGGCCTCCATCATGCCTTCAATGTCATCGGGATGCAGTAACGTTTCATAATGCTTAAAAGCCTCTTGATCATCACCCAGTCCCAACACCATTCGGGCTTCCCTCGACCAAAAGGTTGTTCCATGTTCAAAATCACGGGACCAACTCCCCATCTGAGCAATAGACTGGGCCTCTTGCAATCCTTCTTCCAACCCTTTCAACTCATTGATAGCCTTATCAAGCGTCAGTTTCTGACGAATTATCACCCCTATAAAAACAACGACAACACCAATAAGGCAAAACAGTGTCCAAATAAACGCTGAAAACCAATCGTCATACGTGTTGCCAGAATGTGTATTTTGAACCAATAGCTCTACAGGTTCTGCACAGACATACCCCGCCCATCCAATAGCAACTAGAGAGCACAGCCTTCCTAACCAGCTCGACAACAATGTGATAAGGTATGAGCCTTTATTCATGGTGTTCCTAATTTTCAGTCATCCCAAACAATACGCACTAAACACATCCTAGCTATCAGTATAGTCACACAACGTTTATCCGAAATGATAAAAACTAACCTAGTTCAATATTTAATTCCCTTATATTCAATTATTTAGGAAAACTCGGCGCTTTAGTAACCAATCGTCCTTGATTTGTCCTTCATAGATCAATAAAGTGCGCCCATATTAAAGAGCTACGCCTCTACTTCAATGTAGCTTCGAGCGCTAAGATTAGATATCAGCGTTAAGACTAGAAAAGGTGAATACAGTGGATTCTCAAACCCCACATCTTTCTTTGGGGTTTCGACTAACCCCTGAGATTCATACGGAAATAAACAGCCTGCTTGCTCGCATTGAGCAAAATTCTGCCCAACCCGGTCTTAGCGCTGATGCCGCCACCGTATTGTCAAAATTGTTGTCCCTGGCTATCGATCAATTTTACTTCGACATCATGGATCAAGTGCAAGCCCACCCAGCGGCCCGACGTTCTGCTGACAAGGGTATATCCACTGTAATTAAGGGTGCAAAGCTAGTCATCCGTAAAATGGTGAATAGCCTGGAACCCCACGAACTAGACATTTTTGCCAATTACGTTGGGACCCTTATCCTAGAAGAAGACGACCAGCATTATATGGCTTTCCCTCTTGATAACGGAGTTTCTGACCAAACCGAACAAGTCATTATTCGTATTCGTAACGACAGTAATACCAATACTTACAACCACCTTATCGTTGACGCCCTTTGCGGAATAACTGATCAAGCCGTTGTTCACTTTTATAACAAACCCACCAGGTTATTCAAAGTGCGCCCATTTATTCGAAAGTCAGCAGATCTGGGCATCAAAACGGTTAACAAAGGTATTCACTTTGTTATTAAGCAGTTAATGAAGAAAACGCGCCAAAAAGAACTCATTACATTCTCTCATATTCTTGAACGACAGCTAGTCACAACACCTACCGTATAATTTAGTCCTCCTCAGCTTCCAGGCAAAAAAAAGGCCGCCTTTCGGCGACCTTTAACATTAACACTCACAATTCAAACAATGACTCTACTACCTCACAAGCAGCTAGAGCGGCACAATGAAACTGTTAACATCAGTGTAGGTGAATGTTTTTACTTTGCCAGTATTTACCAACACATTACCCCAACAGGACTAGGAAACCCTGACACTACAGCTAGCCTGACAGAGATAGGCCTGGCTCCTTAGCCATTATTTCGTCAACAAAAAGTCTAATACCTCAAAAAGCTGCTCCGGTGAACCCGCCATGCTCACATTCACAAAATAACGCCCATTCACCACAAAACTCGGTACACCAGGGATTTTGTATTGCGCCATCACACCTTTACCTTTTCGCATTTTTTTCTTCACCGCGTCAGAGTTAAGCGCCTGCTGAAATTTAGCTTTATCTAAGCCCAACGTTTGAACAAAAGCCAATACACTTCCTTCCATGTCCAAACTGCGCTTTTTCTTATGAATCTCATCAAATACGGCCTGGTTATGCTGGTCCGCGAGGTGAAGCCCATCCAACGCATAATAGAACCTAGCCATACTTTTAAAAAGAGGACTCCACTGTGCCGGGACACGCTCAAACACCACATTACTCAACAAACCTTTACGCCACTTATCAACGGCAGGCTCAAGGTGACTACAATGAGGGCATGCATAAGAGAAAAAACTGAGCACATGAGGTGTTTGGGTTTTTGAGGGTTCTGGAGCCACTATTTTATAGTGTACACCAGCTACATAGCGCTCCATTGCATTTGCAGTACTGGAACTTAGCGTAAACACCCCCAGACACATTAACCCGATTACCGTTAACAAAGACCTCATTTAGTTAGCTCCTTTTTTAGCCATTATTTAATTAAAAGTTTACAACTGGTTGATTCTGTAACAAAAACATACCTTTTTGCACGTTCACCTTATATCACCTCGCGGGCTCATCGGTATACTATGCATCTACTGACTCATAAGTTCTGACATTAGTTTAGCGGCTAGAAGGCAAATCATAACTATTTACCCTACGCTTACTACAGAACTCACCATAGGAATCGCTGTAACCATGTTTCCCTTTGATGCCCCAAAAAAACTCAGAAAGCTTTCCGAGCGTTTTATCGACAACAGCTCCTCCATTGAAAAAGACGCTCTATTAGTATTAGAGCACCTATGGACATTACCTTATTTATTTAGCCCATTTAACTCAGAGGCTTCAACTAAATCAGAGCTACATTGGAAAAGCTACAACAACCTATTTGATTATGTCAGTGCAGGCATCCAAGCAGTACTTCCTTTAGAGCGAAAAGCATACAGTACCGGGACTATTGCGTGTAATCCAGAACATTTCACCCACTCTGGTGATAGTGAGAAATGGTTCTTTATTAATGGTATTGCAACGTCCCCGCCGGTTGCGATCCTAAACTGTCGAGAGCTTGCTCGTGTATTTCATCGCTCCGTTCATCTCATTCACACACCCACGTATGGTGCAGTATGGGACATTATCGACTCAGTCACCGCTAGAACCTTAAGAAAAGATGGGATCTTATCCCGCCCCGCATATGACCTTGTTAAAGAGGCCCTTGTAACCCACGACAAAGTGGTTCTTGTAGGACACTCACAAGGAACTATTGTTGCAAGTTATATTGCTCGTAAATTACTAAAAGATAAAAAATATCGACACCTTGCTCCTAAATTAGAAATTTATTGCATTGCTGGTGTGGCAGACAGCTTTCGCATAGACAAGGAGCTATCTGAAGAATTTAAACGTGGCGTACCTTACGTTGAGCACTTTGTGAACACCTTAGACTTCTTTGGTCGCATCGGCGTACTTTCACACTTAGACCATACCGCTGGAGCAGTCTTTAGCACCGACAGAAAAGGCCATCTGCTCAACGATCACTATATTGCGGCATTAGAACGCGGTGAGTATTGCGACCAACAATCAAGGTTGTTCAAATATGTCGATGGCCACACCCCGTCAGAGACAGACTTTGTGCACCATATTTATTAGCAAAATACACCTCGAGTTACACCTCAATAAAGTGCCTTAACTCTTCTTTACGCTCCATGGCGTCGTGATAGCCTAATTCAATTAAAGCATTGCAAAAATTTCGTTCGAAGAGCAAATAGCTCAACACACTGGATCCGGAGGATTCAGTGGCTCCAATGCCATGCAAGAAAACACGAATGGTGCGAGGAAGATTTTTTGCGTACTTTGACGCAATTTGATCCACGCATTGAGAAGGTGAAATTAACAAACACTCCACAGGCTTCATTGTGATCCCTGCTTTTTTACGCACATTATCAGGTATTAACTCCAAGGTGTCGTTAATACCTTCCAAACGCTCTACATCGTATTCCAAACTATCCAGAAACACGCTATTCAGCAAATGGCCTCCAATCTGCGCCAGTGAAGGGTAGGCCTCTGTTGCCTTTCTAACTTGCGGAGCACTTCGGTTACCACTCACCCCTACAACTAACAGTTTTTTTGCCCCCATGTGCAAAGCGGGGCTTAGAGGGGCAAGCTGACGTACAGCACCATCACCAAAGTACTCTCTATTAATACGGATTGCAGGAAATACCGTCGGTATCGCTGCAGAAGCAAGTAAATGCTCCACATTTAGACTGGCACGCAAACCAATCCGCTGAAAGCGCTTCCAACTACTGATATCCGGACTACCTTCAAAAAATGCAACCGAATGCCCACTATTATAACCTGATGCCGTCACACTGATTGAGCGCAAGTGTCCGTCGCGGATCGCCTCCTTCATATGATCAAACGGTATCATCTCAGCTAATAGTTTCGCCAACGGCGCATTATTCAACAACGATGCTGGGTGATGAGGCATTGCCAAAAACATACGCAATAAGAATTTGGCAGCACAGCCCGCAACCCCGATAGGGTCCGTTCGATAAACCTGATGCGGTTTAAAATGCCGCCACACCTGCTCTATCACATACACAGCATTACGATAGTTGTCAGCATGAGCCGCCAACGCAACGGCATTAATAGCCCCAGCTGAAGTGCCGCAAATAACACCAAAAGGGTTTCGAATGCCTGAAGGCATAATATCTGCCACCGCCTTAAGTACACCTACCTGATATGCAGCCCTTGCACCACCACCAGACAAGACCAATCCACTGTGCAGATGTGTCTCCATGGCTGGTTCTGTTTTTTTCATGGTAGCTTTTTACTCAACTCTCTTTTGTTCAATTTTCTTAGTTCAATTTTCTTAGTTCAATTATTTTTATCTATATTCTCGATGCATTTTCACATCTCGCGCCTTTCTTTCAGCATAGCGGTTATGAAACAATTTAACACCAACTGCCTAAGCCGTTTTGTTGAATGTTACAATAGGCCTATGGTCTAATCCTGCCGCATATAACCTACTAAAAATATCATGGAGCATTACACTATTGTTGACTAGCGCTGAGGCACAGTGTTCCAACAATATAAAGATCGTATGCCAGGCCCATAGGAAAAGGAATCACTGTGAATACAACAATAATAATAACCCAAGCACTCCTCACATACCCCCGTGTTAAATCAGCTCAATTAGCCCGTTTGCTAGCATTGTGCGCCGCTCTAATAAGCATGACTCCAATCACTACAGCATCTGCACAAGTAGAAAACCAGCAAATCGTAGAGCTTAAAGCTATCGAACTTCCTGAATTAGTGGACAAATCCTTCGAAAAACTGACTTTCCTCTCCGTAAAAAATGGCCTGCTCATTCCGGTGCCACACCAATTTGAAGACATAGATGAAAACGGTCAAAGCTGGTTCAAAGAAGGCGACACACCTCTACTTGGAAGAAAGGGTATTGTTGACCCTCACGATTCCTTGTTTTTTCGTTTCGCCGATACGGGCCAGCGAATTGATGCCTTTAATTCAGGCTTCACCCGCATTGCTGCAGAAATACAAGTACTTAGCAGTCAAACTAATGAAATTAGCTACCTATACGTTTCCGATCAATTAAGCGGTTTCCAATACAAGCCATTGACACAATACGACCAAAAGGCCGGCATTATTAAATCCGACTATTTCACTCTTCATACCAAGCCAGAAGATTTTTTAAGCTGGAATGACTTCACTTACCGCAGTTACAAAGGGGAGCAACAAAGCAGCTTATTAGACACACTGAAGTTCCGCTTAGCTGCCGATGTATTATTTAATAGTGCAACAATAACACTGGATAATAACGACATAGAAACTGAGGTGTTAGCCGTCAAACAGGGCCCTATTCGCACCATCATTCTAGCTAAAAGCCACCTTACTTTCGCCTCAATACCCGTAGTTTTTCTCGACATTCGGTTTAATGTGTTACCCCAACAATTTAATATTGATGTAATCGTCGAAGTACCCGGCATTATTTCTACAGTACTAAGAAACCCTCAAGCCACCATTTCCATTGATGGTAACAACCTTTTAGGCAGCGATATATTGACAGCATTTAATCCCGTCACCCCCACAAAAGTGGACGGGAAAATGTCCGATACAGAAACAGCGCTTCTTTCACACACCGTCAACGGCGGCGAGAGCTGGGTATGGCTAGGTACCAACGCTGGCTTTGACATTTATACAGAGCTACACGTACCCAGCAACTTCAAAGCCCCCATCAGCTTACATTACGTTGACGACCTTAGCTTAGAAGAGAAACCTGAACGCTTTGTTGGTCAAGGGCCCAACATTGGTTACAAAATACACCAGATCCCCATCAACGATACCTTTAGATTTCAATTTGATGCCTATTTTTCTGATACTATAAAGGGAGTTACCCCTCAAGAGTTTGCGCTTAGGATAAAAGATATCCCTGCTGTCGCCAGCCAGCCCATTGCTGATGAGTTCAACATTGCCCAAGATGGGGCTAACGCCAACTAGTACAACAGCAAAAGGTACAACTATAATATGCCAAATCAACAACCACCATTAAGCCCTACACACACACGTATATTATTGGTGCGTCACGGACAAATCCAGGCAAATGTGGATAAAAAGTGGCACGGCTGGACCGACAGCAGCCTAACCGAAACAGGCAAAAAGCAAGCGCAACGCGCAGGACAACACCTAAAACAACAACACCCGCAAGCATCCGCTATTTATTGCAGCCCACTAGAACGTACACGCCATACCGCCCAAGCAATTGGGGATGCATTCAACATGAGCATCCAGGTCGTTGAAGGTCTTAAAGAGTACGGTATCGGTGTATGGGAAGGCGAGCCTTTCAACAAACTAAAAGATCAATATAATTTCTTTGAAAAACTCATAGAAGACCGCCACTTCGCTCCAGAAGGCGGAGAATCAATTCACCAAGTTAGCGAACGCACATCCCAAAGCATCGCTCAACTTGCGGAAAACCATGTTGGTGAAACCATTATCGCTGTCAGCCATGGTGCCGCTATGGCGCTTATCTTGGCGAATTTATTACATCAAGACCCTTACGAGTGGGGAAGATACTACTTTGAAAACACAGGCGTCACAGAACTGCATTTAGGGCCAGATGCAAAACTACACGATTTTAACTGCACAAAACACTTGGAGGGCATGTAAATTAAAGTAGATAGCCTGGACAAAGGAGGCCAAAAGGGCGAATTAGACATTTCGACCATAAAAAATTTCCAACATTTCTTTGCGCAACATTTTACTGATATCTTTCTTTTCTTCCGCAGCAAGTTCTTTTTCACATCCCCCAAATAAATAATTAGACAACTCAAAATTTTTCAACAACATCTTGGTATGGAATATATTCTCTTCATATACATTCACATCAATCATCTCATACTGCTCTAACGTATCTCCCGACAAATAATTCTGGATTGAGTTAATCTCGTGATCAATATAATGTTTCACACCATCCACATCCCGAGTAAACCCTCGCACGCGATAGTCCACCGTAACAATATCAGAATCAAAGCTATGAATAAGATAATTAAGCGTTTTCAGGGGAGATATCAAGCCGCACGTTGACACATCAATGTCGACTCGAAAGGTGCTAACCCCAAGCTCATTATCCGGATGGCTTTCTGGGTAGGTGTGCACCGTCACATGGCTTTTGTCAAGGTGAGCAACAACCGCATCGGAAGTAGGCGCATAGCGAAACGAAGCACCTGCCAACGGCCCAGGTTCTTCTCTTGTTTGACTTTCATCCGGTGGTGCTGGGTGTTCGGCAATAAGCATCGTTACACTCGCCCCATCAGGCTCATAGTCTTGGCGGGCTATATTGAGAACATTGGCACCAATAATATCCGTCACCTGACTAAGAATCTCAGTCAAACGCTCAGCGTTATATAACTCGTCAATGTATTTACGATATTCCTGAACCTGCTCTGGCGTAGTGGCATAACAAATATCATAGATATTAAAACTGAGGGTTTTTGTTAAATTATTAAAACCATGTAGTTTGATTTTTGACGAAGGTACTCTTCTATTCATGTTGTACTCTTTTTTAACCTTTCTTCTTACTTTTTTATCTCATAGCTATGGCTAATTTCAACACCACCTTTGCTAAGCATAATGGATGCCGAGCAGTACTTTTCGGCCGAAAGCTCTACAGCCCGACTCACCAACGTGTCTTTTAATTTATTACCACTCACTACAAAATGCAGGTGGATTTTGGAGAACACTGCAGGCACCTCATCCACTCTATCTGCTTCCAGCTCAGCAACACAGCCAGTAACATCCTGACGTGATTTCTTTAAGATATGAACAACATCAAAAGAGGCACACCCCCCAACCCCCATCAACAGCATCTCCATCGGGCGAACCCCTTGATTCGTTCCACCATGATCTGGGGGACCATCCATCACAACGGTATGCCCCGACCCAGAGGTTGCTTCAAACTTAACTTCACCTGCCCAATTAATTGATGCTTTCATACGTTATATTCTCCGTTCATCTGAATCCCTTCAGGTAAATCTTTATTGTTTATCTCTGTATAAATTCGCCGCAAGATACCATAAATAGGAGTATTTGTGTTCTAAAGTTAATAGCCAAATACACTTCAAAACATTTACTACTTGTCTTTTGGCCTAACGTTTATTTTTTGTGACCGTCTAAAGCTCCAATATCTCTAACAGTTCAACGAAAAATACCATTCGTTCTCATAGACTTAGACTTTGTCGGATAGTTTTTACAATTAGGCTAGCGGCATATCTCTTTTGCATCCATAATTAGCCCATAGCCGTATTCTAACTAGGGCTAATACAGTTCTCAGCCTCACCCTTTTTGCCCTAATAAGCAATAACTGCTGATGACACTTACACTCGAATGAAACGATACTTTCTCGGGCGCCCCTTTAGCAGAAGCCACCCAATAATAAAGGCTAAATAATGACCATCAACAACAACAGTTTGATTCCCGATATCGACAGTTTTTTGGCCCAATGTCATCGACGAAAATACCCTGCCAAAAGCACGCTGATCTACGCAGGAGATGAATCTGATGCACTGTATTATATTGTCAAAGGTTCCGTTACCGTCATTATTGAAGATGACGATGGACGCGAAATGATCATGGCCTACCTTAACGAAGGCGACTTCTTTGGGGAAATGGGTTTATTTGATGAAGCAGCCAACCGCAGCGCATGGATCAAAGCAAAGACTGAATGCGAAGTGGCTGAAATAAGCTATTCCAAGTTCAAAGAGCTCTCTGTCGAGGATGCCGATATACTTTTTGCCGTCAGCGCCCAAATAGCAGGCCGACTTCGCGCAACAACCCGCAAGGTAGGTGACTTAGCATTCTTAGATGTTACCGGCCGAGTGGCTCGCACACTAATTGACTTGTGCAAACAACCAGAAGCAATGACCCACCCTGACGGAATGCAGATCAAAATAACCCGTCAAGAGATTGGCCGCATAGTTGGCTGCTCTCGTGAAATGGTAGGTAGAGTACTCAAGAACTTAGAAATCCAAGGGCTAGTATCCGTTAAAGGCAAAACCATGGTGGTGTTTGGCACACGCTAATGTCTCTCAAACGCGCATAAAAAAGGCCAAAAACAGTTGGCCTTTTTTATGCGCGCTACCCCCTCCTTAGCATAGAACAAAAGGGGTAAACTTTAATTACTTCGCTTCTGATTCAGCAGGCACTTCAACCGTAGCCTCAACCACTCCTTCCACTTGAGCTGCCTGCTCAGGAGCAACTTCTTGCACCTCAACAACACCCTCTTTTGTCTCATCTTCATACAGATAATCTGAGACCATAAAACCAACCCCAAAGTTAAGCGCAATTAATGTTCCAAAAACAACGATAACGTGACCCATACTTGCCTCCTATTCGACCATGTAAACTATTAAGCTCTAACAATACCTCACCAGAGCGCGCCTCTTTCTACAACCTAACACAAACTAAACCATTAACTATTGTAAAAACCAGTCATCAACTCTATTGACAGCTATCATACCCCGCACTGTATATAGAGTAAACAGCGCGTCTAGACTCACCAGACACATCAATATACCGCTGGAAATACCTACCACTCGAACCATTACCGAAACTACAAACGCTAAATCCTATAAACTTACGACGTTATGAAAAAAGCCTCTTAAGTGCCAAACCAGGATCATCAGCTCGCATAAATGCTTCACCAACCAGAAAACTGTGAATGTTATGATCACGCATCTTCTGAACATGATCTACCGTATGGATTCCACTTTCCGTCACAACAATACGATCACTAGGCATCATATCCAACAATCGAATAGTCGTATCAAGATCTGTTGAAAAGGTATGCAAATCTCGGTTATTTACACCCACTAACGTCGTTTCCAAACACAGTGCTCGCTCAAGCTCTTTTTCATTATGCACTTCGACTAATACATCCATACCGAGTTCATCAGAACAGGCCGCTAATTCCGCCATTTGCCCGTCTTCTAACGCTGCCACAATGAGTAAAATACAGTCCGACGACAACGCTCTCGCCTCAGCCACCTGATAGGTATCCACAATAAAATCTTTACGAATGACAGGTAAAGCACAAGCGGCTCTTGCTTCTCGCAAATAATCCTCATGACCTTGAAAGAAGTCTCTATCTGTCAGTACACTCATACATGCTGCTCCCGCCGCCTCATAAGAAACCGCTATATCCGCAGGCACAAAATGCTTTCTAATCACACCCTGACTCGGAGAGGCTTTCTTCACCTCCGCAATCACGGCAGACTCACCAGCAGATAATTTTGCAGACATTGCCCTCACAAACCCCCGCGGGGCATCAGCTTCCAACGCTTGCTTTAACAGAGTCTGCTCTGAAACCTTAGGGCGGCGCTCAGCTACTTCTTCATATTTACGGGCAATAATCTTTTTTAATACGTCCGGTGTTCCGCTAGCAATATTACTCACCATCATACCCCTGCTTCTTGTCGATACACGTCCGACATATTCACCAGTTCGGCTAACTTGTCTTTCGCAATACCGCTACCGATAGCATCTTGCGCCATCGCCACACCTTGCTCCAATGTATCCGCTAAACCCGCTACATAAATGGCAGCTCCCGCATTAAGCGCCACAATATCGGCTGCCGGATTGTCTTCATTTTCCAGCACTCCACGCAACATAGCCAAGCTTGCCTCAACACCGTCCGCCGCAATGGATGACAACGGGGCTCGGGGCAACCCAAACTGCTCTGGGGTTATTGTATATTCTATTACTTCACCGTCTTTGGCCTCAGCAACAAAGGTTTCGGCGGCAATGCTAATTTCATCCAAACCATCTGCGGCATGAACCACCATCACATGCCGGCTACCTAAGCGTTGCAACACCTCAGCTACCGGGCGAACCCATTGCTTATCGTACACTCCCATTACTTGACTATCAGCACCAGCTGGATTCGTTAAAGGGCCTAATATATTAAAGATCGTTCTCACGGCCATCTCTTTGCGAGGCCCAATAGCATGCTTCATCGCACTATGATGCATGGGGGCAAACATAAAACCAACGCCGATAGTTTCAACACAACGAGCAACCTGTTCTGGGGTTACATCCAATTTTACGCCAGCAGCTTCCAGTACATCAGCACTACCACAACTGCTGGAAACTGAACGATTACCGTGTTTTGCAACATGACCACCCGCAGCGGCAACAACAAATGCACACGTCGTGGATATGTTAAAGGTGTTTGCCCCATCTCCACCGGTTCCACAGGTATCCACAAGGTGTTCAACACCTATATTCACAGGGGTAGCCAGTTCTCGCATCACACTTGCAGCGCCAGTGATTTCATCCACGGTTTCACCTTTCATACGTAACGCAACAAGGAAACCTCCAATTTGAGCCTGCGTCGCCTGCCCAGTCATTATTTGCTGCATTACCTCACCCATTTCGGCTTCGGTAAGATCCTTATGATCAATGACTTTTTGCAGCGCGCTTTGAATATCCATCCATCACTCCGTGGTAAGTTGTAGTAAACCTGGCAATGGGTGCAATTGTAGCATTGGCGGGGAGGCGAACGGAAACAGCATTTTTACGAGAAGAATAACTATTTTACGAATCCCTACAATTTCCTACGGGAATCGTAAAATAATCTTTCATATTGATAACATGACCCTAATTTACAGGGCTAACTATTATACGGTGACTGATTGCCAATGCATCAGCGGCTAACGATAAGATCTGCCGATGTGCATCCCACCCATAGCTCCACCGCCCATCAGCATCGGAACTCTAAATACGCCAACCACCACGGACTACCTCCGGGAAATTCAAGCGCAAAGCCATCCAATATTAACGCCCTGCCTTGACTGTCGGTAATGTATTTCGTGGATGCAGGTTTTTGCCAGCACCCCGTTAACAATAATGCCGGAACCAGAAACAGGAGAGGCCATCGCGTTGAAACGGGGTTTTTCATTATTATTTTCACCGTAGTTGCGTTGTTATAGTTTTTTATAGGCTGTCTTTAAATCACTCTTTGGCAGGAACACTTAATCTATCACTCACACCAAAAATGCACGATAGTGCCAGATATCGACAATCTCAATGACCAAACAGCCTATTTACAGTTAAATTCGGACAAGCCTGATCATTATTTAATCGCTTGCGATTATATGTTAAACTATTTATCAGATGTGCCGATAACCGGGTTCTCCATCCATGCAACAGATTCCTCCAACCAATTCAGGTACTCGTGAATACAGTGGGGTCAAACGCAACACCAACACCCCGCCGCCAACGAAGAACCTATCAACCCGACAGCTTCCCGATGATGCAGTCAATGAGCTTCGCGTGGACTCAGAAAACATCGCCCTTTCTACCAGTGCTTTTTCTCAACTCCCGGCCAACAGGTTTGTTTCAGCTACAGGACAAGCACTTAGTCGCACGAGTAATGCCCTTGAGCAACTTAAGGCTCTCTCTATTCGCGCAGCAAGTGATACCTCCTCGGACGAAAGCAGAGAAGTATTAAATGCTGAAGCTAAAGAGCTAGTTGCGCTTATTGATAACATTGCAAATACTGCATCTTTTGATGGAAAAAACTTATTAGATGGCAGTATCGATAGCATATCTTTTCAAGTGAGCCTTTCCTCTCCCACACAGAAAGCAATACAAGGATTGAATACGGCAGCACATGCACTAGGAATACAACCTGGTAGCAAACAGTCCACAGGGGATCGCGTTCAACTTCAACGTATTGTAACCGGAAATCAGGGTATTCAGGAGGGCAAGGCACACAGCAACATTATCTCTGATTTTTCGATTTTAGTAGAAGGACAAAATATTAATGAAAGCATTAATATTGCAGACCAACGTTATGGCGGTCTACTAAGCAATGTGACTAACACTCGATCTCTCACCGACAGTATAGATACCGACTTTAGCAGCGGTGCAGCAAAAAATATCGCCAATCGAATTAACAC
>CAJXZM010000096.1 GCA_913063125.1 uncultured Gammaproteobacteria bacterium
GCCTTCCATTTCGAGTGATTCTTCTTTTGCCATTCGGCCACTACCTCTTTGTTTTACGTCGCTTTTTTCTTTGGATGAAAGCACATGTAATCGTGCTCCATGAAATCAGGGCTGAATTCTGCACGAATTCATGCGGATAATCAAAAGTAATCGCTAAAAAATTGAAAATAGAGCAAAAAATAGCATGAGGTGGCCATAATTTGATGATTTTATCGGAAAAGGGAGGGGAGGGGAGTGTATTAGGGGGAGGCAGTCAGGGTATTAGTTTGAACCCATTGGTCATCAATTAACATCTCAAGTGGACGGTAATCGGTTTTATAACTCATTTTTTGACATTCCTTTATCCAGTAACCAAGGTAGACAGAGGGCAGACCTTTGTTTTTTGCTTCTTCTATCTGCCATAGAACAGCCATTACACCTAAACTTCTTTTGGGTTGGCTAATATCATAAAATGTGTATACGGCAGAAATGCCATTTTCGAGTATGTCGCATACTGAAACGGCTAACAATTGTTTGTTTGCATCTCTAAATTCAAAGAAAATGGTGTTACCCCAGTCACTTAATAAAAAAGAGGCATATTGTTCGGGAGAGGGGGGGTACATATCCCCATCGCTATGCTTTTGTTCGATATAGTTTTGATATAGTTGGTAGTGCTCCTCACTGTAAATAGGGCCTACTGCGGTGACTTTTAGGTCTGCGTTTTTTTTGATGACGCGCCTTTGTTTGCGAGATGGAGTAAATCCTTCACTTGGGATGCGTACAGGAATACAAGCTGCGCACTGGCGACAATGAGGGCGATATAAATAGTTTCCGCTCCTCCGAAATCCCATTTCTGAAAGATCAGAGTAAAGATTTTGGTTTACTTCTGCCTTGGGGTCAGCAAATAACGTGATTGCATCTTGGCGTGGAAGGTAACTACATTTATGTAGCGGGGTAATAAAGAATTTTACCGCAGCTAAGTCTGTCATTCATTAAGCCTTCATCTAACTAGTCACTAAATTATTAGCTCTTTTAGTCATTTGTTCCAGAAATTAAATAGAATAAGTCAGATGTTTTATAAGCCTGCCTATATTCTCTATGTTTAATCTACTTATTGATGGCAGACCAGGTGCCTCTGTGGCGATCAAAGGCGCCTTTATCTGGAATTAATGTTTGTAGGTGTTTTTTGAAGGTGGTGCGAGGAATATCAACTGCACCTAAGCTAGCAAGGTGAGGGTTTGCAACTTGGCAGTCGACGAGGTTAATGCCTTTGTTATTACAAAGTTCAACAAGTGAGCAGAATGCAACCTTTGATGCATCACTTTTTGTGGAGAACATCGATTCTCCAAAAAAAATTGACCCCAAACAAATACCATAGAGCCCACCGACCAGTTCATTCCCTGCCCAGGCTTCGATGGAGTGAGCGTACCCGAGTTGATGTAGCTTGATATAGGCTTCGGTCATGTCTGTTGTGATCCATGTGCCATCCCCGCTGACTCTAGGTTTTGAACATGAAATAATCACTTCTGGGAACACAGTATCAACTGTTATTTTAAATGTTTGTTTGCGAAGCGTTTTCTTTAGGCTTCTTGAAGGAGTAAATTCGGCAGGGTAGAGGACAGCCCTCGGTGCGGGAGACCACCATAGAATAGGCTGGTCATCTTCGTACCACGGGAATATGCCTTTACTGTAGGCTTCAATTAGCCGCTCAGGCGCTAAGTCCCCACCGGCGACAAGTAAACCGTTAGGCTCATCTAGCGCACTTTCGACCGGAGGGAACCCATCACAATGATATCCAATAAACGGGATTTGAGTCATAGGGTGTAAAACTTTTGTAAAGCTGTTGTGAGGTAGCGTTACAGCCCTGATGTTTTAGGCTGAAACGTCAACCTTGATCAGCAGATCTATTTGGCCGTTATTGTTCGTCAAGAAAACGTTCAGCGTCTAAGGCTGCCATACAACCAAATCCAGCAGAAGTAATTGCTTGACGGTAAGTGTGGTCGGCTACGTCGCCAGCTGCAAAAACACCTTCAACACTGGTGGCTGTGGCGTTGCCTTCTAGTCCCGTATTAATTTTGATATAGCCATTATTCATGTCAAGCTGGCCATCAAATATACCCGTGTTTGGAGAGTGACCGATAGCAATAAACACTCCATGTAAATCGATATCTTTGGTTTCTCCGGTTTTTGAATGTTTGATGCGCATACCGGTCACGCCCATATTATCACCGAGAACTTCGTCTAGCTCATGATCCCATTCGACGGTGATATTGCCATTGGCAGCTTTTTCCAAAATTCGATCCTGTAGGATTTTCTCGGAGCGGAATTTATTTCTTCGATGAACCACAACGACTTCATCTGCGATATTGGAGAGGTACAACGCTTCTTCTACTGCTGTATTGCCTCCACCAATAACAGCTACCCTTTTCTTTTTGTAGAAAAAACCATCACAGGTGGCACAGGCAGAAACCCCTTTCCCCTTGAACTCTTCTTCGGAATCAAGACCTAGGTACATTGCGGATGCCCCAGTTGTGATAATCAACGCGTCACAGGTATATGAACCAGAGTCTCCGGTTAAGGTGAAGGGGCGATTAGATAAATCCACACTGTTGATGTGATCGAAAATAATCTCCGTATCGAAACGCTCTGCGTGAGCTTTCATTCGCTCCATTAGAGCGGGACCTTGAAGCCCTTCAACATCTCCAGGCCAATTGTCAACTTCTGTGGTGGTGGTTAATTGGCCACCGGGCTGTATGCCTGTAATCATTACAGGGCTTAGGTTTGCGCGTGCTGCGTAAACAGCGGCAGTATATCCAGCCGGGCCAGAACCAAGGATTAAGAGTTTGCAGTGCTTTGTATCGCTCATTAGGAAACCTGGATTGAGAGTAGATTGAGAGTGGAATGAAAGGTGAGTTGAGTAGAATATAATTAACTGAAACTTATACGCGTAAATTCACTGCTTTTCAAATAGAAGCTTGTCATTACCTTCATAGGAAAAAACTATCCCGCCTACCCACCTTGGAACGGTAATCTATACTTTAGTAGGGTGTTGGGGATTGATTCGAAGAGGGTTTGGTTATGAACGTTGGCATTCCTGTTGAGCGTAAACAAGGTGAGGGCAGAGTGTCTTTAACACCATCTGCTGTTGTAGATTTAGTTGTGGCAGGTGCAACGGTTTTTGTTGAATCTAAGGCAGGCATGAAAAGTGGCTATTCGGATGAGCAGTATGCACGTGCTGGGGCAAATATAGTCATTGATCAGGCAGCGTTATACAAATTCTCTCAGTTTATAGTGAAGGTGAAAGAGCCGTTACCAGAAGAATTGCCCTACTTAACTTGTAAGCATGTATTGTTTTGTTACCTACATTTGGCCGCAAATGGTCACCTATTTGAAGCATTTACCCGCATTGGGAACATAGCAATAGCGTTTGAGTCGGTTGAGTCTGCTGGGGGGTTCCCTTTGTTAGCTCCAATGAGTGATATTGCGGGTAAGGTTGCTATACAACTCGGAATGCATTATTTAATGAGTGTTAAAGGTGGTTTGGGCATTCTTTTAGAGGGTGGGTATGGAACCCCGCGTGCTAATATTGTTGTAATAGGTGGCGGTGTTGCTGGCTTCAGCGCAGCGAGTCGCGCTGCGTCAATTGGTGCAAATGTTACGGTGTTTGACATAAAGATCAACGCGTTAAAACGAGCAAGAGCCCTGGGTGCAAATGTAACGGGGTTGTATTCTGAATCTCAAGTTGTTGAGGAATACGTTAAAAATGCTGATTTTGTCATTGGGGCAGTGTTGGTACCGGGGAAAAAGCCTCCTGTAGTATTGCCTGAATCTTTGCTTAATAAGATGAAGCCTGGTTCCGTTGTTATCGATATTGCGATTGACCAAGGGGGGTGCGTTGAAGGTATTAAACCAACTACACATGCGAACCCTTGTTATGTAAAAAATGGTGTTCAGATGTTGGCTGTTACCAATTTGCCAGGCGCTGTACCAAAAACGGCAACACAGAGTTTGTCTGGGGCGATTCTGCCTTATGTGCGATCTATTGTTGAGAGTTGTGGTGAGGGCGACGATTTTGATGTTCATGCTATTCAGAAAATAGAGGGCCTAAGGGACGCTGTTTGTGCAAAAAGTAGCCATATCGAGTGAGGTAATGGGGCTGATTCGAAACTAAACCTAAAAAAACACATGATTATGTGTGTTGAGCAATGATCGTCCTTTTCGTTATCGCTTAAATTTGCGAAAATACAGGACGTTAGATGGATTTTTTATTTAGACAATAGGTATTTCATTGAAGAAAAAGCAAGTTGCAGAACAGACGGCTCCCATTTGGTCAGACCACGTTGCTCGAGGAGTACGTGAAGGGGCAATGATAATATTGTTCTTCTTATCCTTATATATGATGTTGGCACTCGCCACCTTCCAGGCGTCAGACCCGGGTTGGACGAATATTGGCACGACTCAAAAAGTAGGGAATGCTGGGGGGCCTGCTGGAGCATGGTTCGCCGATGTATTGATGTCACTTTTTGGATACCTCGCATTCTTGTTTCCGGTACTGGTAGCTTACCGAGCATGGCTGGTATTTCGCGATAAAAACTCAAAGCAATGGAATTGGCCCATGGCGACACTTCGGATAATGGGCTTTTTGATTACCATGTTATCTGCCGCTGGGCTTGCTTACTTGCATTTTGATGTTAAACCTGGAGAGTTACCGGCGATAGATTCCATTGGTAGAAATTCCGCTGGAGGAATTATTGGTATTGAAGTAGGTGGGTTTGCGCTTGATCAATTTAGCGCGTTAGGGGCCACCTTATTATTTTTAGCCCTATTTTTAACGGGACTTACCATATTTATCGATGTTTCTTGGATTGCTGTTATGGATGCAATCGGTAAAGCTACATTGCAATCTTTTGTTTGGGTGAAAAATACACAGCTGAAGTGGAAGGTAAAGCGTGGTGAAGATGCTGAGCTTAATAAAATTAAAAAAGCACGAGAGGTAGTATTAAAGAAAGATATTGCTAAACAAGAAAAACGTAAACCACCGGTGATTACACCGCCAAAAGCAAAAGAGATAAAAAGTAAGCGGATTGAGAAAGAGCGACAGAAAAGCTTGTTTGATAACCCTGTTACAGGGGACTTGCCTGCTATAGCGTTGCTGGATTCGGCTGATAGCGGGGCGAAGAAAGGGTTTTCTGCAGAAACCCTAGAAGGTATGTCGCGCCTACTGGAAATCAAACTACTCGATTTTGGTATTGAAGTTCAGGTTGAAAATGTTCTGCCTGGGCCTGTGGTTACCCGTTTTGAAATCCAATTAGCGGCAGGTATTAAGGTTAGTCGCATAACTAACTTAGCAAAAGATTTAGCACGTTCACTTGCCATTGTTTCTGTTCGTGTTGTAGAAGTTATTCCTGGGAAAACGACGGTTGGAATTGAAATCCCTAATGAAGACCGAGAGTTGATTCGTTTAAGTGATATTTTGTCCTCAGAGGTGTTTGAAAATAATGACTCGGCATTGACGTTGGCCTTGGGTAAAGACATTTCTGGAGAATCAATTGTTGCTGATTTAGGTAAAATGCCTCATTTATTGGTAGCAGGTACTACCGGATCAGGTAAGTCTGTGGGGCTTAATGCGATGTTGTTGAGTATGTTATTCAAAGCAACACCTGCCCAGCTTCGTTTGATCATGATCGATCCGAAAATGTTGGAATTAGCGGTTTACGATGGCATACCTCACCTATTAACTCCTGTTGTAACGGACATGAAAGAAGCCGCGAGCGCTTTACGCTGGTCAGTTGCAGAGATGGACGATCGTTATCGTTTAATGGCAGCAACCGGTGTGCGAAATTTGGCTGGTCATAACAAAAAAATAAGAGAAGCAATTAAAAAGGGGGAGCCAATGAAAGACCCCTTATTCCAGCCTACAGAATTTGAAACAGAAGCGCCCGACTTAGAAGAGCTACCCGTTATCGTTGTAGTCGTAGATGAATTTGCTGATATGATGATGATTGTGGGCAAGAAAGTTGAGGAGCTTATTGCTCGTATTGCTCAAAAGGCCCGTGCTGCTGGTATTCACCTTATCCTTGCAACACAAAGGCCATCGGTCGATGTTATAACCGGTTTAATTAAGGCAAATGTACCTTCACGTATAGCCTTTCAGGTTTCATCAAAGATAGATTCGAGAACGATATTGGATCAAGGTGGCGCAGAACAATTATTAGGCCACGGCGATATGCTGTATCTCCCTCCCGGTACTAGTTTGCCAATTCGTGTGCATGGAGCTTTTGTTGATGATGATGAAGTTCATCGGGTTTGTGATGATTGGCGCCGACGAGGGGAACCAAATTATTTAGAAGAGATCCTACAAACATCAATAGACGGATCAGGCTCTTCTGGAGAGACTTCTGGCGACGGAAATACGGAAATGGACGCATTGTATGATCAGGCCGTTTCTATTGTGACAGAATCTCGAAGAGCATCGATTTCGTCCGTACAGCGTAGATTGAAAATTGGCTATAACCGTGCGGCTCGTATGATTGAAGCAATGGAGGAGGCTGGTGTTGTCACTGAGATGCAGTCAAATGGGTCACGAGAAGTGCTTGCACCACCACCACCGAAGTAAACAATAAATAGGTAGTAAATTAATGGTTAAATGTAATAGAGCACGATGGACTTGGATGTTGTTAGCGGTGCTGATGGCTAGCAGTTTTTCTGGTGCATCGAATGCAGGGCAGTTGAGCGAAATGGCCTCAGCACAAGAGCTCATTAAGCAACTTAAATCCGTCAAAAGTATTCATTCAACGTTCCGTCAGTGGGTTCAGGATGCAAAGCAGGCATCACTTCAAGATGTCACAGGTTCCATGTGGGTGCAAAAACCAGGGCAGTTTCGCTGGGACACAAATAACCCTTATCCTCAAAGCATCATCGCAAATGGTGAGTTTATTTGGATATATGACGAGGATTTGGAACAGGCAACTCAGCAAAAGTTAGATACACATGTAGGAAACACCCCAGCGCTTTTGTTAAGCGGTGACCCTTCCAAGCTAGCGGATAGCTTCTCTATCAGTGCTTATCTTTATGATGACACGAAAGAGTGGCGGTTTGATTTAAAACCAAAAGGAGAAGATTCACTGTTTGAATTGTTAAGGGTTAACTTTAAGGGTGGTAAATTGTTAGATATGTATCTTGAGGATGCATTGGGACAAACAACAAAAATAGAATTTAGTGATGTTGAGCTCAATAGTTCCATAAAAGAGAGTGTTTTTACATTTAATCCTCCCGCAAACGTGGATATTATTAAGGACTTTTAAGTGAACGATTTGTTTGGGAATGATGATCAACAATGGCAGCCTTTAGCTGCACGATTACGTCCCGTAAGCTTGGATGAATATGTCGGCCAAGATCATTTATTTGGAAAAGGTAAGCCTTTACGGAAATCCATAGAAAGTGGCTTGGTGCACTCCATGATATTGTGGGGGCCTCCTGGTGTTGGCAAAACGACACTAGCTCGCTTATTAGCAAGCTATATATCAGCAAAATTTATAACATTGTCCGCTGTACTGAGTGGCGTTAAGGATATCCGTGCAGCAATAGATGAAGCTAAGCAAATAAAGGCACAAGGGCAAAAAACAATTCTTTTTGTGGATGAAGTTCATCGCTTTAATAAATCCCAACAAGACGCCTTTCTACCTTATGTTGAAGATGGCACGGTTATTTTTGTTGGAGCGACGACAGAAAACCCGTCTTTCGAGTTAAATAACGCACTGCTTTCAAGAGCTCGGGTGTATGTGCTTAAGTCGATACCACAAGATGTTCTAGTATCGTTGTTGCGTAGTGCTATTTCTGATAAAGAGAAAGGTCTTGGAAGTTTAGATGTCATTGTAAGCGATGAAGCTCTAGGTATCATCGCTTGTGCTGCTGACGGTGATGCGCGAAAAGCGTTGAATCTATTGGAGGTGTCTTGCGACATGGCTTCTAGCGAAGCCCCTGGATGTGATTCCCCAGACAGTAAAGTTGAAGCCATTGTTTTGAATCGACAGGTTTTAGATCAGGCGCTGAGCGGTAATATTCGTCAGTTCGATAAAGGGGGTGATGCCTTTTATGAGCAGATATCCGCGTTACATAAGGCGGTCCGTGGCTCTTCACCTGATGGGGCGTTATATTGGTTTGTTCGAATGATAGATGGTGGTTGTGATCCGCTGTATATCGCTCGACGTGTAGTACGTATGGCCAGTGAGGATGTTGGTAACGCCGATCCAAAAGCGCTTGAAATTGCCCTAAACGCTTGGGATGTACAAGAGCGGTTAGGGCACCCTGAGGGACAGTTGGCTATAGCGCAAGCAGTTATTTATATGGCTTGTGCCCCTAAAAGTAACGCTGTTTATGCTGCCTTCAACCAGGTCAAGGCAGATATACAGCAATCTCCTAGTTATGATGTTCCCCTGCATTTACGGAATGCTCCTACTAAATTGATGAAAGAGCAGGGTTATGGTGGTGAATATAGGTATGCCCATGAATACCTTGACGCCTATGCGGCTGGTGAGTCTTATTTGCCTGAAGAGATTCACTCGACTCAGTGGTACCAGCCTGTTTCTCGCGGTTTAGAGATAAAGATTTCTGAAAAAATGCAGTATTTGAGACAGTTGGATCAGCAAAATGATTGGTCTCGCTACCCTCAAGCTGAAGATTGAATTTATTATTTAATACAGTAAGGATTCCTTATGTCAGGCCCGCACGTACTACTACAGTTTACCTTAGTTGCCATCGGTGGAGCGTTTGGGGCCAGCTTACGTTTTTTTGTGTCCTCTTTACTTATCAAGTATAGCCATTCGAGTTTTCCGTATGGTACCTTTACGGTAAATGTGTTGGGCTCCTTTTTGTTCGGTATATTATTTGTCGTGATATTTTCAATGACAGAGCTACGAGAGCACTTACGGTTAATGGTTCTTGTTGGGTTTATGGGTGCGTTCACTACATTTTCGACATTTTCTTTCGAAACCGTACGCCTTCTTGAAGAAGGTCAATTTTTAATGAGTTTACTTAATGTAACGTCTAATGTCGTCATATGCCTCCTGGCGTATTGGGGCGGCAGTTTGTTAGCTAAACAATTCTTGTAGTATGGCTCCAGCGTTATATAGCGATCACTTTGAAATGAGGTATAATCACTGGCTTGATCAGTAAACAAGATTAGCCAATCAGATTAACAACATTAAGAGATCACGTTTCCATGCTAGACCCCAAACTTATTCGTAACCAGCTAGAAGAAATTGCCGAAAGACTCACTGTTCGTGGGTACACATTGGATACCAATACACTCAGTGAGCTGGAAGATAAGCGCAAAGCCCTTCAGGTGGAAACACAAGAATTGCAGGGTCAACGAAACACTCATGCTAAGTTAATAGGAAAAGCCAAAGCTGCGGGAGAGGATATTGCTCCTCTCCTGAAAGAAGCTGACGCTTTCGGCGGTAAGTTAGCCTCTTGTGAAGAGGAATTGAAGGCGCTACAAAAACAGCTTAGTGATGTGTTAATGGCCATTCCTAACGTGCCACATAGCTCTGTACCGAGGGGTCAAACGGAAGATGACAATATTGAACTTCGAACCTGGGGTACACCAAAGACCTTCGATTTTGAGCCGAAGGATCATGTTGATTTGGGAATAGGCGTAGGCTTACTTGATTTTGAAACTGCCGCAAAAATATCAGGGTCGCGGTTTTCGATAATGAAGGGCGCAATGGCTCGCCTACATCGGGCTCTTATTCAGTTTATGCTAGACACTCATATTAATGAGCATGGATACAATGAAGTATATGTTCCTTATATAGTAAATGCAGATTCCTTGCGTGGTACGGGACAACTTCCTAAGTTTGAGGAAGATTTGTATAAGTTGCGTGGGGAAAAGGAGTTGTATTTAATCCCTACAGCCGAGGTTCCCGTTACCAATATGTACCGCGATGAGATCATTCCAGAGCAGGAGTTGCCTTATAGATTCACATGTCATACGCCATGTTTTCGAAGCGAAGCTGGCGCCTATGGGCGCGATGTCCGCGGTATGATTCGTCAGCACCAATTTGAAAAAGTGGAGCTGGTTCAATTTGTAAAACCAGAAGATTCGTATAATGCTCTTGATGGACTTCTGCAATGTGCTGAGACAATCCTGCAAAAACTAGAATTGCCTTATCGTGTCGTGACGTTATGTGGTGGTGACCTAGGGTTCTCCGCGACCAAAACATATGATATTGAAGTATGGTTACCTGGGCAGGAAAAATTCCGAGAGATTTCTTCTTGCAGTAATTTTGAAGATTTTCAAGCGCGAAGAATGCAAGCCCGTTACCGCCCAGCAGGAAAGAAGAAAGCCGAGCTATTACACACGCTGAATGGTTCCGGGCTCGCAGTAGGAAGGACGCTGGTTGCCGTTTTAGAAAACTATCAAAATGAGAATGGTAGCATCACTGTGCCTGACGCGTTGCAGTCATATATGGGCGGAGTAACAGAAATAACCTCTTGTTAAAATTCGCTAGATATTGGAGTAAGTAATGGATTTTCTACCGGTTTACATTGATATTCGAGGTCAACGATGCCTCGTGGTTGGTGGTGGTGAAATTGCTGCGAGAAAGGCTAGTTTATTAGCAAAGGCTGGTGGAAACATTGATGTTGTTGCAGAAGAAGCTTCTTCAGGATTAAATTCTGTTATAGCTTCTTGTAAAGGGCAAGTGTTTGAGCGTAGGTACCAAACCAGTGACCTGGATGGCGCAAAAATTGTGATTGCAGCCACCAATGATGAGCAGGTTAACCGCCAGGTATCAATCGAGGCAAAGCAAAGGAATTTACCTGTTAATGTGGTGGATAACCCTGAATTGTGCAGCTTTATTTTGCCTGCTATTATTGATCGTTCGCCTATAGTGGTAGCAGTATCTAGCGGGGGGCAGTCGCCTGTATTGGCTCGAATGATTCGTGCAAAATTGGAGTCTTCTATACCTGCAAGTTATGGTCGTTTGGCGAAACTTGTGGGCGCGGTGCGTGACAAAGTTAAGGAGCGATTTGAGACGGTCAATCAGCGTCGAGAATTTTGGGAGCAAACTTTGACGGGGCCTGTTGCTGAGTATGTTTTTGCTGGAAAAGAAGATGAAGCACAAAAAATGCTAGAGCAGCAATTGGACGACCTTTCCATTGAGCCAAACGTGAAGGGCGAGGTGTATTTGGTTGGCGCTGGACCAGGAGATCCAGATTTACTGACTTTTCGAGCGCTAAGGTTGATGCAACAAGCAGACGTTGTTTTGTATGACCGGTTGGTGAGTCCGCAGGTGCTAGACCTTGTTCGAAGAGATGCAGAGCGTATATACGTTGGTAAGGCTAGGGATAACCATGCAGTGCCACAAGACCAGATAAATCAGTATCTTGTTGACCTGGCGTTGCAAGGCCGGCGCGTTTGCCGGCTAAAAGGCGGTGACCCTTTCATTTTTGGCAGAGGAGGGGAAGAAATTGACATGCTTGCTGAGCAGCAGATTGATTTCCAGGTGGTTCCAGGTATCACTGCCGCTTCTGGGTGCTCAACATACGCAGGTATTCCTTTAACACACCGTGATTATTCTCAATCCGTACAGTTTGTAACTGGACATTTGAAAGACGGAAGCTGTGACCTTGATTGGGAGATGTTAGCTAGAGGGCGTCAGACCGTTGTTTTCTATATGGGGCTCGTTGGTTTGCCTCATATTTGTGAGTCATTGATTAAGCATGGGCAAAAACCTGATATGCCTATAGCATTAATTCAACAAGGAACCACGCGTAATCAAAAGGTTCTAACGGGCACGTTGGCGACTATGCCGGGTATTGTCAAAGTAAACCCCGTGGTGCCGCCAACATTGATTATTGTTGGTGAAGTCGTCACTCTTCAGGAAAAACTGCAATGGTTTACCCCTGGATCTGATGGCTAGTATAGGTTCCATATTTTAAATAACCCTACCACCCCTTTTGAGCTACTCTTATAGATAGGTACAGCTCAAGAGGGGCAGATATGGATTGGTTTAACAATATATCAATAAAATACAAAATTTTACTAATTCCTTTAGTTAGCATATTAGGTTTTGCGTTAAACCTTGCATATAACTTCAGTTCTAATGCTGATTCTAGCGTCCGGCTGGAAAATGTGCAGAAGGTTTACTACCCAATGCTTGAAAAGTCTGATGCGGTTATCGTTAAGGTGACAAGTATCCCTGAAATATTGAATTCTGCAGTTAGTGCGGGCGAAGGGGATATGATTGGTGCAGCGGACAGCGTGGCTGATGAAATTAGGAAGTTACTCAAAGAAATTCAGCAAATCGAGTCAGATGACAATTCGACAATACATGATATTAGTGGTGGTTTTGAAGGGTATTTTAGTTCAGCAAAAGGGCTGTCCGTTAGCATGATAGAGGGTACTGCCGACTTTAGTCAGTTAAGTGCAAAAATGACTAATATGAGCGGACAGCTTAAAGCTCTCCAGGCATTGCTCGCTGAATTCAGGGAAAAAAATCTCAGCGCGTTTAACGACAATATACAAGCTTCAACCGACGGAGCGGATAGGGCGTTGATGCTGGGCGTTGTTATATCCTTAACGACCATCGTTATACTTGTGCTTGCCTCTGGCTATGTTACTTACCTGGTTACTGGTAGTATCGAAAAGGTAGTTGTTTCACTCAAGGAAATAGCATCGGGGGAGGGTGATCTTACTCGTAGAATTGAACAGAATTCAAAAGATGAAATGGGGAAACTGGTTTATTGGTTTAATCAGTTCATAGAGAAATTACAAGCAACCATTGGTGAGGTCGTTAGTTCTGTTGCGCCTTTGAATGATGTTTCTCGAGAGTTGGAGCGATTATCTGTAGATAATGGGAAGGCTTCATCAACTCAATTGGAGTCAACTCTTGGGATGTCACGGTCAATACGTGAAATGTTTGATAGCCTGTCGGAAAATGCGACAAATGCATCCAGTGCGGCGGAAAGTGCATCAAAAGCTGACGATAATGCTAAATTAGGGCAAAAAATTGTTGCGGAGACAGTAAGCACAATTGATGAATTGGCTGCAGAGGTAGAGCGAGCTGGAAATACCATAAAACAACTTGAGGCTGATACGGAAAATGTTGGTAGTATTCTTGGGGTGATACAGGGCATAGCGGCACAAACCAATTTGTTGGCATTGAATGCTGCGATAGAAGCAGCACGAGCTGGCGAGCAGGGAAGGGGGTTTGCGGTGGTTGCTGATGAGGTGCGCTCTCTAGCTTCTAGAACCCAGGAATCCACTGAAGAAATCCAATCTGTTATTGAGCAGCTGCAAAAGACTGCGCGAACAATAACGGTAGTAATGGATCAGGGGCAAGTTAAAGCTAAGGAAAGTGTTGCTAAAGCAGCTGAGACGGGAGAGTCATTGCGAAATATCACAGACGGAGTCGATACCATAATGCAGATGAATATGCATATTGCGTCTGCTACTGAAGAGCAGCAACAGACCTCATCAGCAATACAGCACTCTGTTGATGAGATACGAGGTTCAGCTGAAAGTACTGCGGAAGGATTGGCTCACCTCGCCGATGTAACGCAGCAGCTAGTGAGCGTGTCTTCAAAGTTGGGCTCTATTGCATCGCAATTTAAAGTATAAGGTCGAACGAGCATGACTCAGACGTGGCCCAATATATGGGGGGGCTCCTAGATTGGTTAGTCATGCTTTTCAAAAATCAAATCAAACTTTTATATCTTTCTTCCCAAAGGTCACTTGCCATTGCCAGCGCTTCATTTTGCGTTGTCGCCTTCTGGGTGAGTTTGAGCGCTAAGGCTATAGTGCCTTTTGCGGCAGCTATGCCGTACTCATGGTGGGTTGTGCCGTTCCAGACGCCCGCTAGGTGGCGTATCTCTAGACTATTTTCCTTCAAATGCCGTTTTTCAAACATTTTTGGCCATGTCTCGTCAATAAAGTTTCCATTTGAAATGGCGAGAGAGTGACACAGTGTGTCCGGGTTTCGCTCTATCTCGCCAGCCTCACCTTTAATGACTAATGCGTTTTGATAGCCTAGTTCGCTTGAAGCTGCTTGGTGTGACGGTTGGTAAGCTGGGTGGAAAATCCCCTGAATGATAAACGGTGCATCAGTAGGGTTAATGAGGCGGGCCAAGGTGTGTACCGGAGACCGAAGTCCGAGCTTGTTTCGTAAATTAATAATGTCGCTTAATTTCGGGCACATGTTTTGGAGGGGATAATATGCGAACCCTTGCTTTTCTTTGCTGGTGATAACATCTTCCCATGTGCCAGATATTGCAAAACCTAGGGTACGCAGAACTTCTTCAGTATAAATGCGATCAATGGTATGGCCTGCGGCGCCATGCATAAAAATATCTATACCTTTCTCTGCTAGCGCAAATACAGCTAGCAAGTACCATGGTAGGTGACGACGTTTACCTGCGTATGATGACCAATCAAGAGTGAAATCAACGCCCTCTATATTAGGCGTGCAGTATTTTTTTACTGCGTTTACAAAGCCAACTAACTCTTCAGGGCTTTCCTCTTTAACGCGAAGCAGCATAAGAAAAGCGCCAAGTTGAACATCTTCAGCTTCGCCATTCATGATCATACTCATTGACTGGAATGCCTCCTCTTTTGTTAGAGAGCGGCTTCCTTTTTTTCCTTTGCCAAGTATTCGAACAAATTGGGCAAATTGGTGTTCGTGGTTTGGTGGTATGCTCGTTTTCATTGTGTTCTCTTGTTATAAACAGTTGGTCGGTCTTGGTAGGCCTGCTATTTTTGCGGCTCGTTTTGCAGGACTGTCAGGGAATAGCGTTAAAAGATAGATGCTATTACCCTTTTCTTCGCCAAGTTGTTTTTTTACCGCTTTTACTAAAATTCGCATGGCGGGAGCATGCTCAAACTTGTCATGGAAATCTCGCAGTAAAAAAATAATTTCCCAGTGAGCCTTTGTTAGAGTTATTCCTTCATTTGATGCCAAAGCATTTGCAATGCTTTGGTTCCAATCAGAAAGTGATACAAGATAACCTTCTTTATCCAGTAAGATAGAGCGGCCTTTGCTTTCTATTTTGTTCATGCTTAACCCCATGTTTGGCTGGGGTGATGGTTTTCTGTTAGTGTTACAAAACCGTCGTAATCAACAACCTCTATATCGCTATTTGCAGCGAGTCCTCTTGCAGCAAGGTCAGCTTGTAGGTAGTAGCATTGAATATTTTTGTTCTGTAGTGCGTCGCTCAAAGCATTGTTTAAAATGCAATATGTACCATCTTCGATAAAAAGAAGGGTGTCTTTTTTGCCGATGAATGAAAGGCAGTGATGAATGCTCTGAGATTGTGAGTCTGAACGGGTAATAATATGTAGGGTCATTGTGTAAGCCCTTAAAATGAAAGTATTTGGTCTTGTTTTACATACAGTTTTGCGAGCTGTATGTTGTCGACAATATCGCAATGGAGTGAAAGGTCGGAAGGGGAAAGGCCTTTGTTTTTAAGGTTTTCGCTTGGGGTTACTATATTTTCGATGCCGTACATTTCTAACGCTTGAAATATAGAGGCCGTATTTTTAGTCGGTAGATGCGACGCGTCTTGGTTGTTTAGTAATTGAAATACGCCGTCTCCCATTAATAGCAGTGTTACGTTTTGTCCGAATGCGCTTGCTGTAAGAATTGCATCCAAACCCTCTTTTGCGGCAGGTGAGGAGTGGGGCGGTTTGTCAAAAACAAATAGTAGATTTTTAGTTTCGTTAGTGCTCATATTAAACCCCAAAAGTAACTAGGCGATCATTAGTTATTGCCGCTTCGGCAAGCTGGCCTAGCCCAGAAATAACAAACGGCTGGCGGATGTTGGAGGCTTCTTTTTCATATCGCTCTGCTTCATCTTGATCAAGTAGGCCGCGCTTAAGGCAGGCAGAGATGCAGAGTATCAGTTCAATGTTGTGTGTTGTCGCAAGTTCTGACCACGCGGAGGGGATATCTATTTCATCCTGAGGTATGACGGTAAGCTGGCTACCGGTATGCACTCCGTCGCTGGAGAAAAAGACCCGGGTGAGCGTATGGCCCTTTTCAAGAACGGCTCTCGCAAATTTCAACCCAGATAGATTGCCTTGTTTGCTATAAGGCGAGCAAGTAATGTGTAATGCAAATTTCATTATATTCTTTCGCTTATTCTAAAAAAAAGCCCCGAATCATATTAATGATTCGGGGCTTTTTATGGTGACTGGTTTAATCGTCGCCAGAAAGTGCACCTGTTATATGAAGCAGGCTAATGAATAGGTTGTAGATGTTCAGGTATAAAGAAACCGTTGCTCTGATGTAGTTGGTTTCGCCACCATTAATAATTCTGCTAGTGTCGAATAATATGAATCCACACATAATCATGACAACCGCACCAGATATCACAAGTGACAACACTGGGATGGCTAGAAAAATGTTAGCTATGGACGCAACAATAGCAACTATCAGTCCCACCAATAAAAAGCCACCCATGTATGAGAAGTCTTTTTTCGATGATATGGCGTAAGCAGACAGGCTTATGAAAGCAACGGCTGTCATCCCAAGTGATTGCATAACAATCATTGATCCACCAGGAAGTGATAGGTAGTGATTTAGCAATGGCCCAATGCTTGCGCCAAGTAATCCGGTAAATGCAAAAATAGCAATAATACCTTTAGATGAGTCAGCTGTTTTATGGACGACAAATAATAATCCAAATGAGATGAGGGTGAATACCAAGCTCATGCCATGACCCAGATTCATCGCCATAGCGATGGATGCAGTAACGGCACTGAACGCCAGTGTCATAGATAGCAGCATATACGTGTTTCGAAGTACTTTGTTAACTTCTACACTGCTTTCAATCGATGCCGTTTGTGGTGCGGCGTAAGGGTTGTTTTGCATAGTAATCCTTTGAATTCCTTGTGTAGTAATGTTAACGAACGCATTAGGACGCCCGTTTTGGCTTTCTGACATACCACCAGCATAGCCCCTAGCTATAATAATAAAGGCGGCCTCGGTAATATCAAGGGTTAAGACAGCGGAAGTAGGAAATAAATCCTCTTATTGTTAAGGCTTACTACATTAGCTTAACGAAAATATTATTCAAAATGGCTTTTAGCGCTATTTTTCGAAAAAAAGAGATTTATTTCTAATAAAAACTTCCAATTTCAATAGGTTGCTGTATTATCTGCATCTCTTACAGGAGGGGTGACAGAGTGGCCGAATGTACCGGTTTTGAAAACCGGCGTGGGTTTGCGCCCACCCAGGGTTCAAATCCCTGCCCCTCCACCATATTAGATAAATCGCAGCTTCTTAATTAGGGGCTGCGATTTTCTCTTAAAACGTAAGTATGCTGATGTAGCTCAGTTGGTAGAGCAGCTGACTTGTAATCAGCTGGTCGGGGGTTCGACTCCTCTCATCAGCTCCATATTTCGAAGGCGCTTGGTCACTCAAGTGTTTATAAAAAACCCTAGAGGGTATCCTCTAGGGTTTTTTTGTTTATACTTATCCGTATACGCAAAAATAAGCGGTTTGAACAGAGACTTTAAGGTCAAAGCTTTTGCCGGCTTCCACGATAAAGGAATTCCCGTCTTTGTAGCTCTTCCATTGGTCTTCTTCAGGTAGTTTGACAACGAGCTCACCTGAAACAACGCTCATTGTTTCTTTTTCGGATGTTCCGAATGTGTATTCTCCTACATCCATTACTCCAATGGTTGCGGGTAACTCGTTGTTCTTTAATGCGATTGATTTAACTTTGCCTTCAAAATATTCGTTACTTGTTAGCATTCTGCCTCCGGGGCTGGTTGTGGGTGATAGAAGATGGTGCAAATAAAAGTCGCGCATTATACAGTTTAATGCCGTAAATGCTCTTTCTTACGTCTATTGTTATGGGGTTGTTGACCTTTAATTGTAGGTGAAATGTTAACTGATGGGATTTTTCCGCTTATTAATGTATAATTCGCGCCCCTCAAAAATCTGGTGTCGTGATTGCCCATGTCTGATGAAACGAATATTACTTTCCGTGATCTAGCTCTTAATGATCAACTTCTAGCTGCTATTGATGCTGTTGGCTATGAGAAACCTTCTCCAATCCAGGCAAGGACTATTCCTTTGTTGCTTGAGGGGCGGGATGTTTTGGGACAGGCGCAAACAGGAACCGGCAAAACGGCCGCATTTGCACTGCCAACAATTTCCAATATTGATGTTAATTTGAAAAAGCCACAAGCAATGATTCTTGCTCCTACGCGTGAGCTTGCCATTCAGGTCGCAGAGGCATTTCAGACGTACGCATCAAAACTAAATGGTTTTCAGGTTTTACCTATTTATGGTGGTCAGGATTACGGCATTCAACTGCGAAGCCTAAAGCGAGGCCCTCAGGTGATTGTTGGTACTCCTGGTCGTGTAATGGATCACATGAGAAAGGGTACGTTAAAGCTGGGCGACCTAAAGGTTTTAGTGTTGGATGAAGCCGATGAAATGTTACGAATGGGTTTTATTGATGATGTTGAGTGGATATTGGATCAGACGCCCAAGAAGCGCCAAATAGCACTGTTTTCCGCGACAATGCCTGATGCTATTCGTCGTATTGCTACCAAATATCTTAATAACCCAGAGCAGGTTACGATTAAGGATAAGACAGCTACAGCTTCGACTATACGTCAGCGATACTGGGTTGTTTCCGGTACGCACAAGTTAGATGCGTTAACTCGCATGCTTGAATTTGAAGCCTTTGATGGCATGATAATTTTTGTTAGAACAAAAAATGCCACAATAGAATTGTCTGAGAAGCTAGAGGCTAGAGGCTATGCCGCTTCTGCTCTAAACGGGGATATACCTCAGGCTCAGCGAGAAAGAACTGTTGAACGTTTAAAGTCTAAGAAATTGGATATTGTCGTTGCTACTGATGTTGCCGCTCGTGGCTTGGATGTAGAGCGAATAAGTCACGTTATAAACTATGATATTCCTTACGATACTGAGTCTTACGTCCATCGGATTGGTCGTACTGGTCGTGCTGGGCGAGAAGGTGATGCTATCTTGTTTGTTGCCCCTCGAGAGCGTCGCATGCTAAAAGCTATTGAGCGTGCAACAAATCAGCGTATTTCGGAAATGACCCTGCCTTCTGCGGATGATATTAATGTAAAGCGTGTTCAGGATTTTAAAAATAAAATTACTGAAACGCTTGGTCGAGACGATTTACAGTTTTTCTCCCAATTAATTGAACAGTATCAGGCTGAGCACGAGATTAGCGCAACTGAGATTGCTGCTGCGCTTGCCTTGATGTTGCAGGGTAAAGAACCCTTTTTGGTAAAAGATAAGCCGCCAAGAAAAGAGCGCCCTGCAAGAGAGCGTGAAGATCGTGATCGTGGCGGTCGGGATTCTCGTGGTAGGGGTGGAGAGCGTGGAGAAAGGGGTGAGCGAGGAGAAAGGTCTGCTCGTGGCCCAAGAAAGACACCTCAAATTGAAGAAGGCATGGATCGTTTTACCATCATGGTTGGTAAAACCCATGGTGTAAAACCTGGTAATATCGTTGGCGCGATCGCTAACGAGTGTGGCTTGGAAAGTGAGTTTATTGGACATATCGGCATTAGTGATGATACGACAACCGTTGATTTGCCTTCAGGTATGCCAAAAGAGGTATTTGAGACGTTAAAGCGTATACGTGTGTGTGGTCAGGCATTGAATATTGCCAAACTTGAAAAGAAGAAAAAAGAGCCGTATAAGTCGAAAAAACCTCAAGCAGAAGCGGTAAGCAAAAAGAAAGAAGATTAGTGAAGCGGAATGGCCTGATTATTCAGGCCATTCTTCTATCTCCTGGGTGAAATGATTCACCAATAACCCGGGGTCTGGGGTCATATTCTCATCCGCAGAAGCTCCCAATGTTACCTTTCCGTTATAGCTAAGCACGCTGATTCCTACGCCCATTTTCCCAGGTTGCAGTTCAAAGAATAAGATGCCAACAGTCATCATCAAATTGCTCTCTCTCCATGTTAAGCCGGCATTTATCGATAACTTCTATTGCGTTTGTTGGTCGTCGTTTGAGGGTTATGGGAAGTAGCCCAGGGCAGGGCTAGCCTGTTTGAAGTGTTTTTCATCGATTATTTGCTCGAATTCTAGGTATGCAAGGTTTGATTGTAATGTGTGGTATTAAGTCTAGTGCATGTGTAAAGATGGGCAGAGGAAAAGACTTGGCGTCGCGCTATCTGAAGTTGTTAAAACAGTTTACTATTAAGGCTGAGGTAAATACGCTAAGCTTATGTAATTAGGGGTATTTCTGCGGTTAACGATTTTGAGGTTTGTTTGTGATAAAAGTTTTTGTGGTTGATGATCACGATCTAGTAAGAATGGGAATAACTAGAATGCTTGCCGATGTTGATGGTATCGATGTTGTGGGCGAGGCGTGCAGTGGCGAGGATGCCATTAGGGATGTTAGGGAATTCAACCCCGACGTGGTCTTAATGGACGCCAAGATGCCGGGAATTGGTGGTCTTGAGGCAACAAGAAAATTACTTCGTCAGAATGCGGATGTTAGAATTATAGCGGTTACCGTGTGTGGTGATGAGCCATTTCCTACGCGGTTTTTACAGGCCGGGGCCTCAGGCTACCTTACAAAGGGTGCGGCCCTTGACGAAATGGTAAAGGCTATTCGCCTGGTGCATTCTGGGCAGCGATATATAAGTCCAGATGTTGCGCAACAATTGGCGCTAAAGCCATTTATTGCCGATGGTGATGCATCCCCTTTTGATCAGTTATCTGAGCGAGAATTGCAGATTGTATTGATGATAGTGAGCTGTCAAAAAGTTCAAGAGATCTCTGATAAATTGTTTTTGAGCCCCAAGACAGTAAATAGCTACCGCTACAGAGTGTTTGATAAGCTTGGTATTAATAGTGATGTTGAGTTGACGCTGCTTGCTGTGCGACATGGCATGTTAGATGTTGAGTCAATTCCCAACGAATAGCCCCGTTTTATTGTGGAAGTCAGTCCCTTTAATATACCGTCATTCTTAAAATCGCTTACCCAACATCCAGGTGTTTACAGGATGTTGGGAGATGGTGATGTTTTACTGTACGTGGGTAAAGCTAAGAATCTTAAGAAACGAGTGTCTTCGTATTTTCGAAAAAATGTCGACAGCCCCAAGACCAAAGCGCTCGTTGAAAAAATACGAAAAATTGAAGTTACAGTAACGCTTAGTGAAACAGAGGCGCTGCTGCTAGAACATACTTTAATTAAAAAGCACAAGCCTCCTTACAACATCCTTTTGCGCGATGACAAGTCCTACCCTTATATATACTTATCTGCGGGAGAGTTCCCTCGATTGTCTTATCATCGAGGCGCAAAGAAAGCCAAGGGGCGCTATTTCGGTCCTTACCCTAGTGCTGGTGCAGTTAGGGAATCAATGGCTTTATTGCAGAAGCTATTTAAATTGCGGCAGTGTGACGAGAGTTTTTATCGAAATCGGTCCCGGGCATGCCTGCAGCATCAAATTGGACGCTGCAAAGGGCCTTGTGTTGGCCATGTTGATGCTAGTGAATATGATGTCGATGTAAATCATACTGTTTTGTTTTTGGAGGGGAAGGATCGACAAGTTGCTGATGAAATTACCAGCCAAATGGAGCTAGCGTCTGGCTCAATGGAATTTGAGCAGGCAGCTTTCTTTAGAGACCAGATAATTGCAATACGCCGTGTCCAAGAGCAGCAGTTTGTTACTCAGCAAGAAGGGGATGTGGATATTTTTGGTGTTGCTGTTTCCGGAACGATTGCCTGTGTTCATGTGGTTTTTGTTCGTGCGGGAAGGGTTATTGGCAATAAAAACTATTTTCCAAAAACCATGGGGGAGATTGATGTATCGTTAATATTGGAAGGTTTTTTACCTCAATATTATCTTGGTACACGTAACGGAAGGGATCTTCCCAAAGAAATAATCGTACCTGAAAGGGTATTGGCGTTTGATGTGTTGGAATCTGCTCTATTAGAAAGCGACGGACGTAAAGTAGAAATAAAAACCGCCGTGAGAAGTGTTAAAGCCGGGTGGATTAAAATTGCACAGGCGAACGCGGAACAGAATCTTTTGAGCCATGTGGCAAATAAAGAAAATATACGTCAACGGTTTATTTCATTGCAAGAATTGTTGGGTGT
>CAJXZM010000097.1 GCA_913063125.1 uncultured Gammaproteobacteria bacterium
TTCGTGATGCCTTTTCAACGGGGCGCTCACTCAACCCAAAACAAACAGTCTCTGTAGAATACCCACTCAGTGCACCACAATATGGTCGTATTCCTGGATATAGATCAGATGAATTTAGTGGTTGGCTTGTATTAATGTGGGGTTTACCGTTGATTGGATTAGGCCTTGTTTTGTGGGGTATCCGACAAGGTTATCATGATGTTAACGTACTCAAGGTCGGTGTATTCGCAAAGGCGATACTGGTTGATAAAGTGGCGACGAGTACAGAAATTAATGACCAGACAGTGTATGAGCTGACGTTTGAGTTCGATGCACAGGACAACAAAACATACCAAAAAATCATCAAAACGCATAAAACTGAAGCCCTGGAAGATGACCTGCATGAACGCTTGCTGTATGACCCCGCCGATCCTACTAAATCTACACTGATTGATGATCTTGCAGATTCCACGATCGATGCGGACGGTAAAATCATCGATGTTACGGTATTCTCTTCTCTTAAACTTATCTTTATTCCTGTCATCTGTATTGGCCCCCATGTGTGGTATTTCTTTGTGTAATAGGTTTACGGGAAAAGAGGTGATTCCTGAAGATGTTGATCTTAGGGAATAAAATGAACTACAAGAAATATTTAGATATTTTGAAAAGTGTTATTGGTCTTCGCACTGTTAACGAAATGAACTGCTTTGATCAATAAGTGAGGTATGTTGGTTATCAAGAATATCAATCTAAAGGAGCGCACTATGAAAATAGAACAAAAAAATATGTTGAAAGAGTTAATTGAATGGACGGACGGTCCGGTCCCTGATTTCTTTAAATCGCTTCCAGACGATAGATTGAGTGAGCTCCATAGCTATGTGCATAAAGTCGTTGAATATGAGACCGATGGATTTGATTCCTTGTATCAAGGGATGAGTCAAACCATGAAGTATCTACCTACTTTCATGTTAGTAAAAATGAGCGTTAAATTTGTTAAGCCAGCAATCTCTGCAGGCGTCACTGCAAAGCTATCGCTCAAAGACGCGATAAAACTGTCACCTCATTTTCCCGTTGAATATGCTTGTGAGGTGGGGAATCATTTGGATAGTGAGTTTGCTGCAAAAATATATTCTGGTTTAAAGGATGATCGTATTGAAAAAATTTTGGAATATATGGTAGAAAATAACCCTGGGAAAGCGTTGAATATTGGTGAGTATTTGAATGATAAATACCTCAAGAAAATGGTAAAGTTTAGACATCTTTTAGATATAGAGTCGCTAGACCCGTTAATAGTCAAAGAGTATCAGCATGTTATTGATAGGATAGAGTCCTTGGCGTAAAGTTTGGAAATTAAGAGTTGTTTGCAACAGGCCTCCAATTAAAGCGTATTTTACTAATTAAATATAGGGTTAATACTTTATGCCAGATTCCCCTCGTAAATATTTACATACAGCTGAAGATGGGGTTGCTCGCTGTTGGTGGGGTAGTGATCATTTGGATTATCGTTGTTACCATGATGATGAATGGGGTCATCCAGAAACGAGTGATTTTCGACTCTTTGAGAAAATTTGTCTTGAGGGGTTTCAATCGGGACTTTCTTGGCTGACGATACTTCGTAAGCGTGAGAACTTTCGTAAAGCATTTGTTGGTTTTGATTTTAGTAAGGTTGCACTTTTTGACGAAGGAGGTGTGGAAAGGCTTCTTCAAAATGAAGGTATCGTGCGTCACCGTGGAAAAATTGAGGCAACAATTAATAATGCCAAGCGGGCTCTAGAGATCGTTGATGAATTTGGCAGCCTTGCTGCTTATATTTGGGAATGGGAGCCTGCTTCCCCCGAGTCGCATGTTGGAAAAGCGGGAGGAGATAACCCCCGCCCGAGTATTACAGAAACATCTCAAGCGCTAAGTAAGGACCTTAAGAAAAGAGGTTGGAAGTTCTTTGGGCCAACAACTGCCTACGCATTTATGCAAGCCATGGGGTTGGTGAATGATCATATGGAAGATTGTGATAGTCGGGAACGGGTTGCTGCACTGAGGCGAGAGGTAATTATTCCAAGAAGGAAGTGATACGTTTGAGAAAATCATGAGGCACCCAGAAGGGGTTGAGGTCGCAAGGTTGGATAAAAATACACGCTGATACGGTAACCGGTATAGCATTCCTAAAACATCAACCTTGTCGATTTGAAAAGGTTGATGTTAGTTCCGTTAAAGAACGCAAAGAGGGTACTCTCGAGGCCGCTATTGTTTAATTATTAGATATGCTTTAGATGAGTTGAAATCAGTTTTTGATCTTCCTCTAGGCGGCTCCAATGATTAAAACGGGGTGAAAAGAAGCTGAGAATTTCTTTTGTTGCTATTGTTCCCATGCCTGGGGTGCGAACTAGCCAGCTGATAAATTCTCGGAGTTCCCCTTTTTTCGGTTCTCTACTTTGCGCTAATAGCGAGCGTATCAGTTTAACTACAATGCGTCCGAGCAGGTTTCCGGTGCTTGTTAATGAGCGGTAATAAAGTACGCGATGTTCAGTGCCCGTTCCATATAGGTGCTTATAAATATCATCGCAAACGGATTGATGTTCCATTTCTTCTAGTGAGTGCCAAATAAAAAGTGCGCGAACAGTGTCGTGTTGCTCGAAATGACGATGTGATGAAGCCAATAACGCGCGTGTAAAGGCGTAGATAATGTGCTCTCCAGTGACAACTATGGCCAAGTGCTCTTGAAGCGTCTTGGTGGCTTCTATCTCTTTTATGCCTTGTTCCATTTCTTCTAGAGTGGCTTTTGCATCAAGGCCCAACTCCTCTAGGCGCTTGTTGAATGCTCGATGTTCCCGGGTATGAATAGCTTCTTGGCCAATGAAGGCTTTTGCATCGTTTGCGAATTCGCTGCCCTCAAGCATGGGTTGTGCTTTGCGAATCGCTCGAATCAGCATGCCTTCAGTGAGTGGGGCAACGAGAGATAGGGCGTTGAAGAAGTGGCTGGTGTAGAGGTTGCCCTCGGTGTGGATGGAGGTATCAACGGAGCTGAAATCAAACCGTGTATCTTTTCGAACCTGCAATTCGAAAGGAGTACTTCTGATGTTGTGTGATGTCGTAGTCATAGATCCAATCCTGTGTTGAATTTGAATTTGAATTTGAATTTGAATTTGAATTTGAATTTGAATTTGAATTTGAATTTGAATTGATTTTATGGGATCTATAGAGTGTATTATTGATATAATGTGCCAAATTTATAATAAAATACGCCAATGTAAGGAAAAGGTGAGATGTTATTAGTCTCAGGAGTTTTTGTTGCTGTTATTGATGAATGGCTTTGTCGCGCCGGGTATGGCGCGTCACCTCTTTGTCTCGCTATAAGGCGAATAAAGCCTGATCAGTCGGTAGATATCCCTACCGTTGATGGGTTTCTCAAGGAGGCCGTTGAGATATCGGGTGAGCGTCTTGCGCCGTTGATGATTGGGCAGAGCATTGGCCGCCAGCATCTTGGTGCAATAGGCCATATGCTGTCGAGTTCGCAAACACTTGAAGCAATGCTGAATGGTTATATTTTTTATGAAAGCCTTTTTTATGGGGTAAATATTGCCAATGTTCGTCGTAGTGCCAAAGGTATGGAGTTGTATTGGGGGGTTGATTCTGTTCCGGAGTATTATGCTTGCTTCGCGATGAGTAGTTTTGTCGCAATTACGAGGCAAGTGGGGATACGGAATAACGCTGTTGCTTCGGTTTCATTCCCTTTTGACGATAGGCAATATCAAGAGCGTTATTGCAAAGAAATGGGTATTGATCAGGTTTTTTTTGGGCGAGACCTTGGGCTTTTGTTTCGTAGGGATGCTTTGCAACTTACCTTACAGACCGAGGCAGGGAATCCAAAGATAGCGTTAATTAAGGAGATTCTTCCGGAAATTGCCAATTTGGACTTTGCCCCGCAGCTTTATGATGAGGTGGTATCTGCTTTGCCTCATAAGCAAGCCACCTTAAAAAGTATCGCGAGAAAAATGGTGGTATCTGAAAGAACGCTACAAAGAAGATTGCAAAATTCTGATGATGGATTGAGGGGTGTGGTGAGTCGTATTCGGATGCACTTGGCTCGCCGATATTTACAAGATAAAGGCATGAACTTGGTAGCCGTTTCTCTTCTGCTTGGATATTCCGAACAAAGTGCCTTTCAGTTAGCATTTAAACGATACCATGGCATGTCGCCAGGCAAGTGGCGAAAAGATAATATCGTGAATTAGTCCAATTTCGAGTTAGTCCAATTTCGAGTTAGCACTATTTTGAATTAGCCCTATTTTGAATTGGCCCAGCGTTGAGCAAAGTCGTTAATTGGGCCAAAGAGTGTAATTAAGTCTTTTCCCTGTGGTGATAAATTGTACCCCGTGTCTTTTGACTTGATAACGAGATTTGCTGAGCACAGTTCTTTGATTCGTTTGTTAATGGTGGTGGGGGATATGTCCCCGCACCGTGCTTGTAGTTCTCTGAAGGTGCAAGGCCCGAGGTTGAGTTCCCATAAGATCCGGAGAATCCATTTCTTACCAAGTAAGTCGATTAGTTCGGTGATCGGGCGCTTGTTGTCAGTTGTCATTGTTAATCTCGGATAAATAAAGCTTGCGCTACACAATCTGTAGCGTTACTGTGGGCTGAATGCTACAGATAGTGTAGCGGTCGATGTTGTTACTTTCAAGCCATCAATGAGGTTTTCCTATGACTACGCGAATAGAACCATTAAATGCACCCTATGCTGCTGATATTCAAAGAGATTTTGATACAATTATGCCTCCTGGTGTACCACCTTTGGGGATTTTCAGAACCGTAGCGCATAACCCGCGAGTGCTGAGCAGAATGATTCAGGGGGGGTTACTGGATAAGGGCAGTATCAGCATCGCAGAGAGGGAATTGGTTATTCTCCGTACCTGTGCGTTGTGTAAAGCTGAGTATGAATGGGGTGTACACGTCACTGGCTTTTCACAAAAGACAGGTTTTACGCAGGAGCAAATAGGCGATACCTTGAGTGAAGTACCTGCGCCATTTTACTGGTCAAATAAAGAGATGTTGTTACTACAGCTGGTAGATCAATTGTATAAGACCAAAACAGTCGATGAAGGTTTATGGGCAGAGCTTTCGGTGTATTATGCGGATGATCAACTTATTGAGCTAATTATGTTGGCGGGGTTGTACCATGCAGTTAGTTTTATCGTGAACGCATGTGGAGTGCAGTGCGAGAGTTTTGCGGCAGCATTTTCAGCTGAACTTCCAAGATGATAAACTACGCTAAGAAAACCATGTTAAGGAACGTATGTTAAGGAAAATGTGTTATTGATCGTTTAATTATTGGTCTGGTTCTCGCCATCAGCATTCATGCGTTTGATGACCTTGCTATTACCACTATGATGCCTGCTATTGCCGAAGAGTTTAACGGACAGCACTTTTACGGCGCGGGATTTTATTCTTATTTGCTGGCGAGCCTGGTTAGCCTAATTTTAGCGGGTGCATATACGGATCAACGAGGCCCACAGAAGCCATTTTTAGTAGGGATATTGGTTTTTGTTGTCGGGCTTTTGGTGGCAGCTCAAGCTAATTCTATGTCGGTACTAATTCTCGGTAGGGTGTTACAAGGGTTTGGTGGTGGTGCCATTCACTCTGTAGTTTTTGCTTCAGTAAACATTGCTTATAGAGAACATCAGCGTCGGCGGGCGATCTCTTATTTAACAACTGCATGGGTGTTACCCTCTCTTGTTGCACCGGCGTTAGCAGGTTATGTGACAAGTCAATGGCATTGGTCTTACGTGTTTTGGGGGCTTGCTGTACCCGCTCTACTTTCGGGTGTATTTGTTTATCGGCGTCTTGGCGCGCTAAGTCTTGGGGCTAGAGTTGAAAGCAAAGGCGGTGGGCGAATAGGTTTTTCCAATTTACCAAAAGCACTACGTATCGCATGTGGTGTAGCTCTTTTTTTAGCTAGCATTAGCGTTGAGGCTGGTTACTGGGTGATTCCTCTTTGTCTATGTTCTCTATTTATTTTCTGGCGACCATTGTTGTCGTTATTTCCGTCGGACATATTACGAGCAGGCAAAGGTTTGTCGGCGGCGTTAAGTTTAAAATTCATGTTGGTTTTTTCGTTTTTTGGCGCGGAAGCTTTTATTCCTCTTGTGTTAACTGATCATTATCAGTATACAGCAACTGCAGCTGGCCTTGTTTTAACGTCGGGAGCGTTATCGTGGACGTTGGCTTCTTGGGTATATGACAAGGTGGCGGTAAATTTTGGCGATAAAACACTATTGATTATTGGCTTCTCTTTTCTAGGTTTGGGGGTGCTATCATTGTGGTTATTTCTTTCGGTCTTTCAATTGGCATTTATGAGTTATTTTGTCTGGAGTATTGCGGCTTTTGGTATGGGATTGGTGTACCCGATGACGATGAATTTGGCGATGGCCAATACTGAACGTGGAAAGGAGGGAAAGACCTCAACGGCAGCAGGTGTAGTGGATGCCCTTGGTTTTAGTTTGGCAGCGGGTATTGGTGGAGCCATTCTAAATATTGGCGATCGTATGGGATACAGTCTTTTTGATGCAATGAACGGTGTTTGGTTGGTTATGGCGTTAGTGAGTCTTATTGCTTTGTATATTAGTATTCGCCGTTACTAATTTAGTACTATTTAGTGTTGGTTTGTAACTAACGGCATATAGTACTTGTATGCACTATATGCCGTTAGATAAAGTTGTGCTTTTCATTGAATTACGTTTTATAAAATGTATTCAATTTATATAGCTTACTTATGCAACGTCACTTTGTTCTTCGTCGGTATCAACTGAATCGTTATCCACAGCGGCTAGTTTAGCTTTTTTCTTATCACCTTTTTCTTCTTTCTCGCTAGAGGCTTTTTTAGGCTTACTGCCTTTAAGAATAAGACCGGCTGCATCTTTGTTACGAGCGAGGAAAAGGGAGATATCTTCAAGCAAGCTATCACTCATCTCGATTTCGGATTCTTCTAGTAATACCTGAAGGTTTTCGGCGATGTCCAGCTCTTTGTCGTAGGCATCAGCGTCTTTTTTGCTAATGAATGTCATTTTTTCTTCTCCGTTACGCTCAACGATATAGCGGGTAATTACGGCCATGGTGGACTCCAGTTGTAGGGTCTGTCAGTAAGCTCTGTGTATGATTCTATGGATCGTTCTACGTACAGCTACTATTTATGTTTCGAGCTGTAATAATATACAGCTTTTTTGCAGGCTGCAAGTTACGCCACCAAAAACTCATGTATTAATGCTGAGACCTTCTCTGGCTCGTCTTCTTGTAAGAAGTGCCCGCATCCGGGTAATTTATGTACAACGGCTTGAGGAAGATCCTGTTTAACACGTTTCATTGTATGCGCAACATCGGGAAGAGCGAAGTCTTTAGTGCCATATATTATTTGGATGGGCTGCGAGAGGTCTTTAAGCCCTGTTGCGATTGTCGCTAATTTTTTCGGAGAGACTTGTTGTAATGTCTGTATCAAGGCTAATCGTTCTTGTTTTGTTTGGAAAGGGGATTGGTAGGCATTAATGGACTCATCGGCCAGTGTTGATGTAGTACCAAGCTGCATGGCAAATTTGATTCCCCTTTGGCTCGACATTAGGCCACGGACACCTGGGACAAAACTTAATGCAATAAACAGCTTCACAAACCAGTGTAACTCGGGGTATACCAGCGTATTTAGTAACACTAATTTATGTAGTTTGCTCTGATTAAGAACGGCCCAGTACAATCCTACGGGCCCACCTAAGTCGTGGACTACCAAGTTGACCTCGTTTACACCTAGTTGATCAAGAAACTGCTGGATGACGCTCTGGTAGTAATCCAGGGAATACGCGTCTTTTGTAGGTTTGTCGGATTGACCAAATCCAGGCAAGTCCAATGCTATTACTGTCTCATCTAATGCTAAAGAGTTCATGACATTACGCCATAGATAGGATGATGTCGGCCAACCGTGAAGCAATAAAGTTATCCTCGGTGTGACTACTTGAGACGTTGATAAATAATGAAGCCTTGTATTTCCCACATTCACAAACTGACTGATTGGTGCCTGCATTGCTATTCCTCTATCTCTGTAGGTGCGTTTGAGCAAATGAGCTCTTATTACAGCAGCACATACTGCTAACGTCGTCCTAGCCTACAAAAACGAACTGGCGTTATTTTATGTTGATGAATTTGAGCTTAGATAGGTAAGCGCTTCTTCTGCAGGAAGCGGCTGGCTGTAGTAATAACCCTGCACGAAATCACACTGCAAGTCCTTTATAAAGTTAATCTGCGTGTAGTTTTCAACACCGCTGGCGACAGTAATAATGTCAAGGCTGTTTGCAATTTCAAAAATGGACTTAAGTAGTTGTTTGGTTGATTTTTTTTCTTCAATATCGACGATAAAACTACGGTCTATTTTAAGAACATCGATGGGCAATGTTTGAAGGTATCTTAAAGAAGAGTATCCAGTGCCAAAATCATCTAGCGCAATGGTGATTCCCAAAGAGCGCAGTTTGTTGATAAATTCGATGGATATCTCTTCGTTATCCAAAACATGAGATTCTGTCACTTCAATTTCCAGATTTTTTCCTTCAATGTCATAAAGCGACATAAGAGTTTTTAACATATTGTAGGTGTCGCCTTTATATATTTGCATTGACGACAAGTTGATGGATACCTGTATGTCAGGGTAACCATTTTCTTTCCAATATTTTATATGTTGACAGGTATTGTCGATTACCCAATAGCCTATTTCGCAAATCAACATACTTTCTTCAGCAATAGGAATAAATTGACTGGGCATGATGAATCCAAGTTCTGGGCTATTCCAGCGAATCAGTGCTTCAAACCCCGCAATAGATTCATCTTCTAAAGCAATACGCGGATGGAAGTACAAAATAAACTCTTGCTTGTCCAGTGCTTTTCGAATGCTATTTTCCATAGAAAGACGCTGGAATGCGATAGCACTCATTGCTTTGGTGAAGAATTCGAAATTATTTTTCCCGCTGTTTTTTGCTTCAAACATTGCTAAATCAGCGTTTTTTAATAGCTCATCCGCTTCTACACCATCCTGTGGGTAGATAGCAATACCCATGCTTGCACCCATATGGATTTCATTTTGTTCAATAATAAAGGGGGAGGAGAGGCCATCCAAAACTCGTTGGGCGACCCTGGAGGCAGCGTTGGGACCTTCTATCTCGTTGATGAGTAGTGTGAACTCATCCCCTGCTAGACGGGCAAGCAAACTTTTACCAGTATCTGGTTCCCCGAGTTCTTCGCGGACAATGAAGTCACTGCCACGTAATTGTTTTTTGATTCGCATGCTGACTTCTATTAATAAGAGGTCGCCAACTTTGTGTCCGAGAGAGTCATTTACCTCTTTGAAATTATCCAAGTCTAGAAAAATAACGGCAAAGTGTTCATTCTTTCGTTTTGCTGAGCTGAGAGACGCCAATAATTCTTGTTGTAGTGACGCCCTGTTTGGCAACCCTGTTAATTTGTCGAAATAGGCAAGCTTTCTCATCGATTTGTGGCTTATATCAAGGTTTCGTTTCATCTTCTCTAAAGAATGATAAATCTCACCTATCTCGTCGTTTCCTTGGGGTTCAATATCTTCTGCTCCATCACCATTCCCCCCAATTTCTTGCATAATATCTTTAACCCTATCTATTCGTTGTAAGAAGAATAGGCTGACGTTTATTCGTACTATGAGTAGTGTGAGTAAAACAGCACAAAAGGTGGTTGCCGAAGAGAATAGTGCGAAGTCAATAGCGGATTCCATTGGTACGGATTTAGATAGTGCGCTATTGACTTTTACAGAAGTGTAATACCAAAATGTACCTGCTCCCTGGGCAATGGAGCAACCAATAGAAACAGGAATAACAGACAGTAATAGTTTATCTTGTAGCTTCAATGGGGTACATCCTGTGTTAAAAATACAGCGTATAAAAAACCGGTATTTACTCAAATAAACCATAGCGATCGTTGGTGTTACTATTCTCTTTGAGAAGTTTTTCTATTTCTATAAGTTTTTCAGTTATAAATTCCTGCTGTGAATCTTTTGTCTGAAAGCACGCACCATACTGGCATCCAACATCCATTTCGTTGATATGGGCGAATCGAAACGGTAATTCTAGGATGTGGATTTCTTCCTCATCATACCGATATATAAAACTAATCTTGGCTGATTTCACATTCGGAAGGGGCGTTGGTGTATATAAAGCGATGCCTCTACGGTGAAAATTAATTGCTTGAACAGGGATACTGTCATCTTTGACAATAACAACACACTGGCTGAAATTGTCGTCGCACAGTAAACGTGGTAATTTTCGCTTTTCAGCATCAATCTTGTTCATGGTATGCTCAATTTTGTTAGCCAATTTTCATTAGTTTAATTATTTCAACACTAAACCCTTCTTCACAAATTCCCTAATATCAATACCATAGGTTCCATTGGGAACTTCATGGGCGATAATATACGGTTCTTGACTGCCGTCGAGATTACCTAAATGTAGATCTACAATATGTTGATGGACCCACTGTTTATTGTTGTCTTTTACAATAATGAGCTTTGGTCGCAACTTACTTTTATTATTAGCGGCAATAACAATACCGACTTCTCCATTGGTCATTTCTACAATTGACCCTGGAGGGAAAATGCCGATACACTTAATAAATGCAATAGCTAATTCTTCATCGAATTGTGTGCCTCGGTTTTTATAAATAATGTCGAGTGCTTCCATTGAAGCTCTACCTTTGTCGTAGCATCGATTGCTAGTTATCGCATCATAGGTATCTGTAAGTGCAACAATTTTGGCAAAATAAGGGATTTGACTAGGGGTGAGGTTTCTTGGGTAACCCTTTCCGTCCATTCGCTCATGGTGGGAATAGGCGACATCTATCGCAGAAAGATCCGATTTAGGGAGACCCATTAAAAGTGACTTGCCAAGTTCGGGGTGCTTTTTCATCAGCGCAAACTCGTGATCGGTGAAGCGTCCCGTTTTGTTAAGTACCTCAAGGGGGATTTTTGATTTTCCAACGTCATGCAATAACCCACCTAACCCTATCTTGCGAATATCGGATTCATCATGACCTAGAAAACGAGCGAATGTGATGGAGAGAATGCACACGTTTAATGAATGCTCTGCCGTGTATTCGTCTTTTTCTTTGATTTTGGTTAACCAGACTAATGCATCGTTATTCCTCAATAAACTGTCAACGATGTTATCAACCGTTTCTCTGGCTTGGTTTAAATCCAGTGAGCGGCCAAGTCGTATACCGTCCATAATATCTTTCGCTACCGACTTTGCTGATTGGTAATGGGAGCGAGCCAAGGGCAGTTCTCGTTCGACTTCAATTTTGTTAATGTAATTAATACGTTTATTGGTTGTGGGAGGTCTTCGTGTTTTAGGTTTCTTAACTATTGGTGAGTTTGCTTCTGCTGGATTTGACTTATTTGATTTTCTGGCAAACAATCCTTTTCTTTCATTTCTGCGCTCAGCAGGCTTGGATATTTGAACAATACTACCTTCTATATAGACATAGTCACACTGACGAATAAACGCATCTATTTCCTCTTGGTTTTGGATAACGAAACCTTGTATTAAGAAATCAGTTTCTAACCAAGGCCTGTCTAACTCTATTACGTGCATGCCGAGCTGAAGTTCGGTAGAGAATATCTGTGTTTTAATAAGCTCTTTCATAAACTACCTGTAGTAGGAAGAATTAGTCATATTTTTGGTGTTAGGGGCTGAAGAGCCTTGCTTATTACTGATAATAGGCCAAATTGTGTGATCAAGGAGGTATAAATAAAGCGTAGTGGTGGGGCGCTATAGAGGCTTAGTCGGGTAAGTGCTAACGTAATTGGACAAGGTCTGATTGATGTTAGCATCAACTATTGTCTAACAATTCTGTCAAGATATTGTTAATGTATTCTGAACAGCTATTTGAATAAAGGCTTTCTTCATGCAATCACAAGTTAGTGAATACTTACTAGAGTGGGGGGAGGCGAGAGATGCTAAGGCATTGGCTTTTCTTCGTGACAGCCTCAAATTCGTCAACTATTCACCTGTTGATATCGATTCTCTAAACATGTCGTTAAATAGCCTGGAACAAATTTACTCAACGGTTCAATTTCAGCTAAAAAATCAACCAGTTGTTAATCAAGGTACTGCTGCGATTGAATGGGAAATGAAGTGTAGCAACGGAGATAGCGGAACATCCCTTCCCTCGACGCTAGTGCTTTCAGGGTCCGATTTTATCCGTTTATCTAACGAAACGGTTCAAAGCATCGACTTGTATTTTGATCCAACGCCGTTTGCTCAAATATTGCAGCATATGAATGCTAGCTCTACGCGTTATCAACGTTCAGGGCTATCCTTCGAATTGAGCCTGGAAATATCACAACATATTGCAACCTTAATGCAATCGGAGAAGCTCTATTTACAAAGTGAGCTAAGTCTCACCAAGCTCGCAAAACTCGCAGGTTTACACCCCAACCATGTGTCGCAGGCAATCAATCAGCAATTTAAGCTAAGCTTTACCCATTGGGTGTCACAGTATCGTGTTCAAGCGGCAAAGTGCCTGTTAGAAGATGCCTCTCATCAACACTCTTCGGTGTTGGATATCGCTTTCTCTGCGGGGTTTAATTCCAAGTCCGTTTTTTATTCGGCATTCAAACAATGTTTTGGTATTACACCCACTCAATTTCGTAAGCACCACTGTTCCTGATGGCGTGATCGGGTATTTTATTTATTCAGCGCTTTTATAGGTTATAGGGGCTGACCTTTCACAATAAATGAGATTTCTTCCCTGCTTTTTAGCTCGATACATTGCTTTGTCTGCAAATTCTAGCGCTTGATGTGGGGAAGTATCCGGGTGAGGAAAAAGAGAAAAAATACCAAAGCTTGCGGTGACCCTATGCGGGAAATCCCTGTTGGTATGTGCGATGTTCGTGGTTTCGAGATCAGCTTCCATGCGTTGAACAACTTCCTCTGCAATGTCCGCTTCAATATCAAAAAGAAGGACGACAAATTCCTCCCCGCCAAATCGAGAAACAATATCTGAAGTTCGTTGAGCGTTATTTTTTAAAAGATGAGCTACTTTGATCAGGCACTCATCGCCACTTAAATGCCCATAGTGGTCATTGTATTGTTTGAAGTAATCTATATCTACCATTACTATGGATAGAGGCAATTTTTTGCGGCAACTAATGCGCCACAACTTTTCGAAAAGCAGGTTGAATTCTCTTCGATTATAGGTTCCGGTTAAGGAATCGATGGTGGAGTGTTGACTTAGTTGTAGTAGCTTTCTTGAGTCTATTGCACGGCGTTTTAACTTTGCATGAGTCAATGAAAAATCATCATTCCATGAGAAGCTATCGATGGCTCCGAGAGTATAGGGGACAGCTAGGTCAGGGTGTTTGCAGGTTTGATTAAAGTAATAAATGATGGGTACATCTTTGAGTGAAGATGAAGGGATTTTTTTTAGTAATTCTATCGTCTGAAAGTTTTTAGATTTATCCAATTCAAAATCTATAATGATTAGGTCAGGTCGATTGTTCGCCATGCCCTTTATTAGATCATTTAGACCGATAAAGAAATGTAAGTCAAAGAAACTGGGGTTGATGATTTTTTCGCTGATGGCTTGGGTACCACTAAGAATAGCGAGGTGACTTTTCTCTTGTAATGAGCAGGCTGCACCAAAATCTAAATTAACTTCGGGCGAGTTTGAGCAGAAATTTCGGATGTTATCGACGTGCTGTAAACCTAGCAGTAGTCGATTTTCAGAGGATGACATCGCGGGAATGCGTTCGTCAAAACCACCGCAGCGCCACTGTTGTTGCCATCGGTTTTGTAACTCTTCAGCATGATCATGAAAATCTAAATCATTGATGTCAAAATGGCTTAAAATACCACGTAATACAATGGTGTCTGAAATGTCTTTACCCTGTTGCCAATATGCTTCATATAACTTACTTGAATATGCATATGCAATATGTGGGTGGCTTATTTGAATGCTGATAAAGGATAAAGTCGCGAGGCGGGTATTAACGCAAAATTCTGGTTTGTTAATTGATATGTCAGGGGCTCGTTGTAGGATAAGTGAACATTCCATATCCAACGTTTGCATTGCTTGGTAGTTATTAGTACTGCTATTCAAATTGGGGGCATGTTCAATAAAACGCCAATCCACGTCGTTTTCGAGCCCCAATTGCATAATTCGAGAATGCTGAACAAAACAAAATGGGCAGTTGAAGTCGGAATATACTCTGAGCATATCGAATACAGTAATGTACTAAATTGACTGGATATAACTATCCTGGCATATAGGTGGAGATATGTCCATTTGGGCAGAATTATAAGATGTAACGGCTTAGGTATTGTGGTGATCCGTTTTGGCACGGTATTGGCTTGGGGTAGACCCTAACCAACGTTTAAATGCTCTAGAAAAATTGCTGGTATCTGAAAAGCCGAGCAAGTACGTTATTTCGCTAATGGATGTGTGTTTTGACTCAATGTATTTCTTGGCGAGCTCTTTACGCGTTTGATCCAAGATATCTTGATAATTGGTTTTTTGAAGGTCTAGCTTGCGCTGTAAATTACGTGGACTCATGTGCAGACTTGCCGCGACCCATTCTTTACTGCAATTACCGGATGGTAGTTGTTGAATAATTAGGCTCCGGACCGAAGTGACCAAGTCGGATTTTTCCAATTGAGCCAGGTAATCCATGGCAACTTTATCGTTAGCCAGAGCCAATTCACTATTGCCCGCCGGTAACGGTATATTTACCTCATCTCGATCGTAATATACGGCCCATTCATCGGCATCAAACTCTATGGGACAGCGGAAATAACGTTGGTATTTCTCACGTACTGCTAGTGACAGCTCGGGTCGAGGTAACGTGATACGTACAGGGTTAAAACCAGGGCGATATATAGCTCGGATAAACTTAACGATGGTTGCCGTCCAACCATCTTGAGTTTCATACGACAAGTTAGGCACCAGTAATTCAATGCGCAATTTGTATTCAGTTTGGCTCTCTTCAATATGGTGCAAACAGTTGTCACTGGCTATACGGAAGAAACGAACAAGACGTTCGAAAAAGTCTTCTAAGGTAGAGCTGGCAAATAGGGAGTAACCGAGGGCATGAAAGGTTGTGGGGTGAATAAATTCCACCATCGACAGACCAAACCCTGGGTTATTTGTGGCCAGTACGCTTAGCTTAAATAGTTTATTCATTTTTGCTGTAGGAACCCGCATATAGGGGTTGACCGCCTGTTTGTACTCCACTCCCGCCTCATGGAACAAGGCCTGGCTGTCAATACCAGCGTGTTCCAGTGTGTGAGCAATCACTACAGCCCAGCTGTGCATAGCTGAGGGCTCCTGATTTTGCTGAGCTGGCAGGTTTTGAATAGCGGATATGCTGGTCATAGTAGGTACTCTCCTAACTCTCAAATTATCCCAAACCCCTTGTGCTGTCCTAGTCCACTTGGACGATGGGGCTGGATTATGAGGCGCGCATAATAAATTTTGGCTCTTCCCTCTGCTGATGCCGTCGAGGTCTTGAAAAGCCCTTTAATTATCTCGAATTGACCTGAAATTGATGTGGCTGCTCTGATAATGTCACTCGGAAGTTGTACCTGACAGTGAATACAGAATCGATCAACACTATTGATCAACTATAAATTTACAACAGATCAACAGCAGGCCAGCAACATTGATTGAAAATAACACTACTTATTAAAATATTCGTCAATAAAAGAAGAGAATTATTATGAACCTTGAGTTAACCCAAGACCAAATTAATTTACAAACAGCTGTTCGAGAGTGGGCACAAGCAGAATTGGCTCCGTTAGCGTACAAACTGGACCAAGAAGCCAAGTTTCCTACTGAGCTTTATTTAAAGATGAACCGTGACATTGGTGTCGCGTCAATTCCTTTTAAAGAAGAGCATGGCGGTTTAGGTCTTGGCATTCTTGATATGTCATTAGCGATTGAAGAACTTGCCCGTGCGGACCAAACCTTTGCCGTGACTACCATGGTTGCCGTTGCGACGGGTTTAACCTTGCAGCAGTTTGGTAGCGCCATGCACAAAGAAAAATATCTGCCTGATATTGTTGCGGGTAAAGCAGTAGGTTCTATTGCTGGAACAGAGCCTCAAGCGGGCTCGTGGACTGCTGGTTTTACATCCCGTGCAACACGTAAGGGTGATAAGTGGTCACTGACCGGTGAGAAAGCCTTTATTACGAATAGTGGTACAGATATTACTTCCTATAATCTGGTGGGTGCGATTACTAGCCCCGCAGATGCAGAAAAAACAAAAATGAGTTTGTTCCTAGTACCGGATGGAACTCCAGGTATTGAGATTGGAAAGTCTTACGATAAGTTGGGCTGGCGTTCATCAGATACTCATCCGATCTATATGGATGGTGCGGAAGTGGGTGATGAAATGATTGTTGGGAACGAAGGTGATGGTCGCTACATCGTTCATAAAACCTACCAATCAGCCCGTTGTTTCTTATCTGCTTGTGCGTTGGGTTTATCACAAGGTTGTTTGGATCACTCCATCGAGTATGCCAAAGATCGTCAAGCGTTTGGTCGAAGCCTGGGTGGATTGCAAATGATCCAGAAGATGATTGCCGATATGGCCATTAAAACAGAAACCTCTCGATTGTTGGCGCGTCAAGCAGCCGCGAAAGTGGATGCGGGTAACGCAACGTTGCTTGAATTGGCAATGGCAAAATATCACTGCTGTGAATCATCTTCCGAAGTTGCGGATCTTGCCGTACAAATACACGGTGGTTTTGGATTTATGAATGATTGCCCTGTATCACGATATTTACGTGACACTCGTATCACTCGTATTGGTGATGGTTCTAGCCAAATTCAAAGCATGATTATTGCCAAAGAATTAGGTCTTGATGTCGACTTTACGTAAAGCTGTCGATTTTACGTCAATAGATATATAGAGAATTTTCATGAGTCGATTAAATACATTTTTAACAGGGATTAAAGTGGTTGACCTCAGTCGCCACTTGCCTGGCCCTTTAGCATCAATGTCTCTTGCTGAAATGGGCGCAGAGGTTATTAAAGTTGAGCCGCCGCAAGGGGAGGAGATGCGATTGATTGGACCGACAGGATCCAATAACCGTTCTGCTTACTTTGATTCTGTCAATGCCGGCAAAAAAGGCATTCGACTTAATTTAAAAGAAGAAACTGACCGTCATGCATTGTTGGATTTATTAAAAGATGCAGACGTGTTGTTGGAATCATTTCGCCCAGGTGTGATGGCAAAACTAGGATTGTCATTTGAAGATCTATTAGATCATGCACCTCAGTTAGTGATTTGTTCGTTGAATGGCTATGGAACTGAAAGCCCTCTCAGTCAAGAGGTAGGGCATGATCTGAATTATCTCGCGATGAATGGTTTACTGTCGGGAACGGGAACGGAAGAAGAAACGGTTGCTCCTTGGCCGCCCATCGCTGACAGTGCGGCTTCTTTATATGGACTAAGTACCATTCTAGCGGCGTTGTTTGATCGACAAAGAACCGGTAAAGGTTGCCATATCGAAGTGGCACTAGCAGATTCTGTAATGCCTTTGTTAGCGTTCTCTTTAGCGGATTTAAGCTTAAAAGGTGAAGGTACACCACGAGGTGTGGATTTGCTAAACGGCGGCGCTGCACGTTATCGAACCTACCCAACAGCCGATGGCAAAGCCATTGCATTGGGCGCAGTAGAGCCAAAGTTTTGGTTAGCATTTTGTACTGCTGCGGGGCGGGATGATTGGGTGTCTCGTATTAACGAACCGTTACCACAGAACGATTTGCAAGCCGAAGTCGCTACACTGATCGCTTCTATGACGTTGGAAGAATGTAACGCAAAATTTGGTGTGATTGATTGTTGTTACAGTGAGGTTCTTCCGCTATCAGAGGCAGTTAATACGCCACATATTCAAGCTCGTAAATTAGTGGTTAAAGATGAGTCGGGTGAGTACCAGGCTTTGTATCCGGCATATGTTGACGGTGAAGCACCAAATGTACGTAAAAAATTTGAAGAACAGTAACTAATTTACCTTTGATGTTGGGTGATGAGCCGGTCTCACACCATAAAGGATGACAGAATAAAAAGAGGGTATGACAATGAATATTAGAGATGCAATGCGCCGCGCAGCCGGATTTTATCGTGACAAACCTGCCATTATTGCGGGTGATTCTCGATTGACGTTTGGGGAAGCATGGGAGCGTGGAACACGTTTAGCGAATGCTTTGCTAGCTTCGGGGTTAAAGCCTGGTGATACCTGTGGATCATTAGAAGATAACACCGTCGAAGCCGTAGATTTTTTCTTAGGTTGTGCTATTGCCGGTATTATTCGTGTGCCACTGTACGCACGAAATGCACGAACATCACATCAATCGATGTTAGATCACACCGACTGTAAGGCCGTTGTCGTTGCAGAGCATTATGCCGATCAACTAGAAGGTATGGAAAATGAAATAGATACCCTTGATCAAGTGATTGTTCGCAGCGCAGAAAACTACGAAGCATGGTTATTAGAATTTTCAAATGAAGACCCAAATCCAGAAATTGACGATAATGATATCTATGTTATTCGTCATACGGGTGGAACTACAGGACAGCCTAAAGGCGTGTCTTTCACTCATAAAGCCTGGTTAGACATTGGCCGCAACTGGTTTTATACCATGCCACCTGTTGATGATACTGATGTCTGTATGCATATCGCCCCAATTTCTCATGCATCCGGTTATCAGTTTGTACCGGTGTGGTTATCTGGTGGATGTAACTTAGTTGTTGAAAAATATGCCGCAGCCCCCGTTGTCGATCAAATGGTTGCTGACAAAGTGAGTTACGTGTTTATGGCACCAACCATGGTCGGCGACATCATGAATGTTCCTGGTGTTGCGGATAAAGACTGGTCGAACATGAAAGTGTTACTAATTGGCGCGGCTCCTATAACGGTTGCTAATGTTAAAAAAGCGCATGCAATTTGGGGCGACTCTATTTGCAGTTTATACGGTCAATCTGAAGGTGTTCCCGTCACGATTTCCATGGCAAAAGATTGGGTTAGAGATGATATTCCTGGGTCTGACCCAATGCGTTCTGTCGGTCGGGTACATCCATTCTGTGATGTGAGAATTGTTGATCCAGAAACCCATGAGCTTAAAGAAATGGGTGACGAAGGAGAGATTTGTTTTAAGAACGACGGCCAGCTAACGGGTTATTGGAGAAATGAGGAATCATCCAATAAAACGATTTTTGACGGTTGGGTACATACAGGTGATATCGGTTACCTAGATGTGAATGGCTACCTTTATATGTGTGACCGTAAAGATGACATGATTCTTTCAGGTGGTTACAACATTTGGCCAACAGAATTGGAAAACGTGATTGCTACGCACCCTGGTGTTCAAGAGGTTGTTGTTATTGGTGTTCCCAATGATCGTTTTGGTGAATCACCTTATGCTCTCATTATGGAAAAAGAAGAAGGTGCTGTTAATAAACAGGACATTATGGATATGTGTGCGAATGAGCTGGGTTCTTATAAGAAACCGTCTGACGTTGAGATTGGTTTGAATCCATTGCCACGTACGCCGGTAGGAAAAGTTAGTCGGAAAATGATTCGCGCTCCCTATTGGGAAGGGCTTGGTCGTTTGAAATAGTTTTAAATACGTCATTGCTAAGAGGGGTTGGCGGATCTCCAAGATCGTGCTTTATAAGTAATACCCTTTCAGAAATCGCAAAAGATCGCATCCATGCGTGCTCGACTGCGGCGTCCATGCCGCAGACGTTTCTGAAAGGGTATTACTTATAAAGCACTTGTTGCGGGATTTGTAGATCTTCTGAATAGCTAAAAAACCACTGCATTGTCGAGTTGTTGTATGAGCAAAATCGTCTCGAAAGTAAATAAAAATTCCGAGAGCTATCAAGAAAATGCTGAATATCACTCAGGGTTAATTGATACGCTTAGAGGGCGAATTCATGAAGCGGTTCATGGCGGGCGTGATCATATTATTGAACGCCATCGAAAGCGCGGTAAATTGTTGCCTCGTGAACGAGTAGATCTACTTGTTGATCCTTGTACTCCATTCTTGGAATTTTCAAGTTTGGCAGCTTATGATCAATACGGCGGTCGTGTTCACAGCGCAGGAATTGTAACGGGTATTGGTGTTATTCATGGTGCTCATTGTGTGATTGTGGCGAATGACTCCACCATTAAAGGTGGAGCGTACTATCCCGAAACCGTTAAGAAGCATATTCGAGCGCAAGAAATTGCTGAGCAAAATCAGTTGCCATGTATCTACTTAGTAGATTGTGGTGGTGCGTATTTACATGAGTGGGACCGTGTTTTTCCCGATCGTGATCACTTTGGAAATATCTTCTTTCGCCAATGTAATATGTCTGCTCAGGGGCTACCTCAGTTGGCGGCTGTGTTTGGTGTGAGTACAGCAGGTGCGGCTTATATTCCAGCGTTGTCCGATGAAGTGATTATGGTCCGTGGTAACGCTACGGTTCATCTTGGTGGGCCCTCGATTGTTAAAGTCGCTATTAATGAAGATATTGGTCCAGAAGAGCTCGGTGGTGCAGAAATGCATACGACGGTTTCGGGTGTATCGGATTATTTAGCGGAAACGGAACAAGAAGCCATTGCTAGAATGCGCGATATAGTGTCAAAGCTTAATCGCCCACAAGTGACCTATCAGCGAGTACTTAAACCACAGCAGCCTCTTTATCCGATGGAAGAGATCAAGGGCATTGTGAGTAAAGACTTTTCGCAGCCTTATGATATTCGTGAAGTGATTGCACGATTGGTCGATGCCAGCGATTTCCAAGAATTTAAAGCACAGTGGGGTACTAGTCTGATTTGTGGTACTGCACACATAGAAGGTTACCCTGTTGGTATCTTAGGTAACAATGGGCCGCTGTTTTCGGACGCTTCTGTGAAAGGTGCGCACTTTATTGAGCTGTGTAATCAGCGAAACATTCCCTTGTTGTTCTTGCAAAATGTTCCCGGCTTTATGGTTGGTAAAGCTGCAGAGCAAGGTGGTATTGCAAAACACAGTGCGAAGTTAGTTTATGCAATGTCCTGTTCAAAAGTACCTCGGTTTACGGTTGTTGTTGGTGGATCCTATGGTGCGGGTAACTATGGAATGTGCGGACGTGGGTTTAGACCCAATATGATGTTTGCATGGCCTAACTCTGTTGTTGCAACCATGAGTCCTGATATTGGCACCAATGTTGTATTGGAACTTGCTAAGACTAGTATCAGTAAAAAATCGACTCCGGAGTCTCTTGCACAGCTAGAGAAGGAAACTCGAGAGCTGTACGCAGATAAAAGTGATCCGTATTTTGCAACATCACGAATTTGGGATGATGGCATTATTGAGCCAGAACAAACTCGTGACGTGCTGGCGTTATGTTTGTCAGTTGCGGCGACGAATGCACCGGACGAAGGTAGTTCATACGTCTATCGCATGTGATTCGCGAATGTAATGCACGAATGTAATGTACGATTGACTACAGAATTTGTTTGACCGAGGTAAATATGAGTTACAACACAATAAACGTGACCATTGATGAGCGTGGTATAGCGACGTTATTATTAAACCGTCCCGAACGTCATAATGCTATGAACGATGAGCTTATCCGTGAAGTGACGGAAGCTGCAAGAGATCTTGATAAGAACGTTGAGGTTCGAGCAGTAGTATTAACCGGTGCTGGTGAGTCTTTTTGCGCGGGTGGTGATTTAAAATGGATGGAGAGCATTTTTGATCAAACTCGAGCAGAGCGTGTTGCTGATAGCGCACACCTAGCGACAATGTTGCGTACTTTGAATGAGTTATCTAAACCGCTTATTGGCAAGATTAACGGTCAAGCCTTTGGGGGTGGAACCGGTATGAT
>CAJXZM010000098.1 GCA_913063125.1 uncultured Gammaproteobacteria bacterium
ATACGCTCATTAACATTGCGAAATGAGATAACTATTATGGAGTCCTGTTTTTTATCTATCAGTGAAATGGTAACGTCGGCGATAACGTCTTTACCATTTTGTTTGATAAATTTAAGACTATCAGGAAGCCAAATGTGATCTTCGGAATTTTTCTTTGATAATAGTAAATCAACCGCATTCTGTAGTTTTTTTGCTGATGTTTTATCAATAAAGCATGAGAAATTGGGATGATCCTTGGAAATATCCTTACCATCAAACTGTTTGATCACAGATTGATTGATAGTTCGAATTCTTAAGTCTGTATCAAGCGTAATAATGCAGTCCATTGCGGTATCTAATATTTTTTGAGTCTCTTCTTGTTGCATTTTTAACTGACGTTCAACATAGATCCTTTCCAGTTCAGCGCCTGCACGACTTGCGAAAATTTTTAATACTGACAGACCATGAACTTCACTTGGTGTTGGTTTGTCACCTAATAATGCGAGATGCCCAACAATATCCCCTTTACTACCAATCATTGGGACGCCAAAGTAGCTACGTGCTCCGAACTCCGACAGTGATGTATCCAAAGGGTACGTTTTCTGAACATTGTCTGCGTGATGTTCGACACTCATTTCTATAATAACGGGCTCGCACGGTGTTCCTCGCATATCGTAAACATAGTTTTCTTTGCTCTTACCGTTTACAAAAAGTGCCATGGTATGAAGGTGGTGGGTGTCTACTATTTCAGTTATCCATGCGTGGCTATAGCCCAGCGCCGAAGACATTGTTTTCGCCAGAGCATTAAAAAATTCTTGCCCTGTATTGCTTACAGTTCCTTCTAATATAACTTTGATAGCTTTTTCTTCAGAAAGCATTATCGAGCCCTTATTTGTGCCATTAAGATTTCCCATACCCTAATAGAATATATCCAATTTCACGAAATATCGTGAATTAAATTCAATATTTCGTGAAACTGTTCGGATTGAACGCATCTAAATTAACGCGAATATATTTATAACTTGTTGAATTATATCGGTAATATGTTTTTTTGTCTTTTGGCATATTAATTGTATCGGATGTTTGGAAATAGTTATTTAGGAATACTCACTTTCTTATATAGAGGAGAAGTACATGAATAGCTCTGTGATGAATTCTCAACGAAAAATCAAAAGAGAAAGTTGCCTTTTTTTTTGTAAGGGTATGGGTAGTAATGGAACTATCAAAATAGCTGAAAATATTATTCAACTATTAACGTTGAAGCCTAAACAAGTGAACCCTATGCGTAAACGTCATCAGATTATGCGATTCATTTGTGGTATTCCTGTTTATTTGTTTTTTCTCACGTTTTCCGGAGCCTCTAAAGCCGAGATTTATGATTACCCCTTTAACAACCCATATATTGCAACGATTGTTGGTACACCTAAAGAGTATCGTGCAGATATTTTGCAAAATATTACAATTAGGACGGGTACACTTGAGAAAGAAATCGGACCAAAAATACCCGATATATTTTGGTATCAAAGAGGGTTGGAGTATTCGTTTTCTTTACAAAAGGGTAAGGCTCCACTTGTTTTTGTTATTGCAGGAACGGGTGCGGATCATAAGTCTGAAAAAAACATAATTTTATTACGGGCCTTTTATCAAGCTGGGTTTCATGTGGTTGGTTTAACATCTCCAAGCCATCATAGCTTTATCACAACGGCTTCACGTACTTCGGTACCTGGTCATATGGAGGAGGATTCAGAAGATCTTTACTTTGTGATGCAGCGAGTTATGAATGATATTAAAGGCGAGGCAGATATAAGTAGCTATTTTTTGACGGGTTATAGCCTAGGCGGGGCCCACGCGGCATTTATTAGTAAGATTGATGAAGACAAAAATGCGTTCAATTTTGACCAAGTACTGTTACTCAACCCCCCACTTTCAATGTATTCTTCTGTCTCCAAACTGGACAGGATGTTGGAGAATATTCCTGGCGGTGTTGATCATTTTAACAAGTTTTTTAATCAGTTAGTAAGACGTATATCGAAAGTATATAATCGGTCATCTACCGTTGAATTTAATGAAACACTCGTATTTGATGCCTTTAAAGATGACCCTCCACGGGATGAACAGTTAGCTGCAATTATTGGTACAGCATTCAGATTTTCGGCAGCAAATATGGTATTTGCAGCGGATACAATGACTGATTTTGGATTTGTAAAGTCAGAGGATATCAAACTTAAAACAAGTGACTCTTTACAAGATTACCTTCGTTTATGTATGCGTATTGGATTCACCGACTATTTTCACGAATTCTTTTTCCCCTATTTCAAAAAAAAGTACCCTTCACTAACCAGAGAGTCGCTGGTAAATCAGCTTAGCCTTCTACACATTGAAAGTTACTTAAGAGGTGCTACTAAAATTAGCCTGGTCCATAACCGAGACGACGTTATTCTCGTTGAAGGTGATATTGGTATATTTGAGGATATTTTTGGATCTCGCGCAAAGTTTTTTCCTACAGGGGGGCACTTGGGTAACCTACAACAGCGGGAAACTTTGGCGTACATCGTTAATTCTTTTAAAGAAGCGGGTTCTGTACAGGTGATTTTTTGACATGATGAACTTTAAAAAGATATCTTTAATTATTATGTGTTTCCTTATCGAGGCGTGTAGTGCTACTCCTAGTATCACACCTAGTACCACATCGGTTTTCAAGCAAGAGATAAGCGAGCCTACATTTCTTCATGAAAGGATAGTAAGAGGAGATGTTGCAACGCCACTCAATGTTTTGGACCCATTTGAAAGGGTAAATCGAGCAATTTATCGTTTTAACGCAAGGTTTGACAGGTACGTATATCTACCCGTGTTAGCAAGCTATCAATACATTACCCCTGACTTTGTAGAGTCGGGAATATCCAATTTTTTCAATAATCTCGATGATATTAGAACTCTATTGAATCAAATATTACAGATTAAAGGCAAAGGTTCTATACAAACAAGTGGGCGATTCGTTACTAATAGCATTCTGGGGGTATTCGGGTTTTTCGATGTGGCTAGCCATTTTAATATGCCAAAACATAACGAAGATTTTGGTCAAACATTGGGTTTTTATGGTGTTAGCCCTGGCCCTTATTTGGTGGTGCCAGTTATGGGGCCATCGAACTTACGTGATAGTGTAGGGACGATTACTGATAGTTTTGTCGTATCACCACTTCTTTCTGATGACCACCCAGAGAGAAAGATATTTGTCTATCCATTGCGTTTTTTAGATGAACGGGCCAAAACATCTTTCAGGTATTATCAAACGGGTTCCCCATTTGAGTACGAGTTGGTTCGCTTATTCCACAGCACTAAGAGAAATCTTGATGTTTTAAAATAACCATTATTTGCCGTGGCTATAAAGACGACCCATAAAAATATGTCATTATAATTGAAATGTTGCGAGGAAATTATGATTCGAAAAGCACTCATTACTATATCGATATCTTTTTTTATGTTCTGTTCAAATATATTGATGGCTTCTTCGTCTATGACAGAGACCATTAAAATTGGATTGACTGCTTCGCTAACGGGTAAATATCGAGAGGCAGGAATGCAGCAGTTACAAGGTATTCAAATGTGGCGTGATGACATAAACGAGCGAGGTTCTTTGCTTGGAAGAGGAGTAGAATTGGTTGTTCGAGATGATCACTCCCGGGCTGATGATACAGAGATACTGTATGAACAGTTGATACAGAAGGACGGTGTAGATTTTTTACTTGGCCCTTACTCTTCTGATAATACGGTTGTGGCAGCAAATGTGGCCGAAAAGTATAAAATGCCACTGCTAGCAATAGCAGCCTCAGCCCCATCAATTTGGGAAAATACACACAATGGCTATGTATTTGGTACTTATGTTCAGTCAGTTAAGTTAATGGAAAATGTCATTGAACTTGCCGTTGATAACAATATAAAACATGTTGCAATTATTTATGCAAATACTGCCTATACCCATTCTATAGCAACCGGGGCCCGGGGCATCGCGAAGCAACATGACCTTGATGTTACCTTCTATGAGATGTTTGATAAGGCAAATAACAGTATTAGAGTGACTGTGGAGCGTCTTGTTGATACTAATCCTGAGTTAATTATTGTTGGCGCCTATCTGGAAAATTCTATTGAAATAGTTAAAGAGCTTAAGCTGCAGGGTGTTAGGCAAAAGATGTTAGTGTTTAGCGGCAGTGTTGATACTGTTGAATTTAAAAATGCTTTGGGGGATGACGCTGAAGGCGTTATATCTGCAATTCAGTGGAGTCAATCGCAACATCTACCTGGAGCTTACGATTTCTCTTTTCGCTATAAACAAAAATACGGGACGAATCCTAGTTATCAAGCTGCTGGCGGGTATGCTGCAGGGCAAATACTTGAAGCTGCTGTTCGGCTATCAGGATCATTATCAAAGGATGGTTTACGAATGGAACTTCAGAGGCTCAAGTTTCGTTCCCTTTTCGGGCACTACAGAGTTGACTCAAGTGGAAGGCAGATAGGGAAACAAGCGTACTTGATGCAGTGGCAAGACGGAAAGCGAAAGTTGGTTATGCCTAAAACTGTTTCTAATAATGCTATTCGCTTTTTTAGTATGTAAGTAAGTGTTCGTTCATAAGAGACCATGTGGCAACGTCTATAGGCTTTACTTTAAAACGATGCGATCAAAAATCAATCACCTTGCTGTGTGCAGCGTAATTACTAGCCAAGTGACATTACTACATCATAACTCACAGAGTTATCCACAGAAAATGTGGGCAACTTTAATTTGTCACCGTATGAGGTGAATGTGGATATGATGCGTTATCATATATCTTTTCTGATTTACGTTATTCGTATCTAGTAAATGGAGTTGAACATGTCAAAATCAGTGGTGATTACCGGTTGTAATCGAGGTATTGGCTTGTCCTTTGCCGCGTTATATCAGTCTAGGGGTTGGCAGGTATATGCATTGTGTAGAGAAAGTTCAGAGAAACTGTCTTTATTGGGTGTCAACGTTATTGAAGGCATTGATGTGGCAGATGTTGATGTGGCTAGTTCACTACAGAAAGCCTTGTCTGGTGTAAGCATTGACCTGTTAATTAATAATGCCGGCATATTGCGCAATGAAGTGTTGGGTAATTTGGATTTTGATTCCATGCGACAGCAATTTGAAGTGAATACGTTAGGTCCCTTAAAGGTAACGGAAGCGTTGCTTCCACAAATCACTAAGGGAGCAAAGATTGCTTTTATAACGTCAAGGATGGGTTCAATCACGGACAATGGTAGTGGCGGACGTTATGGTTACCGTATGTCCAAAGCCTCATTAAATATTGCAGCCGTTTCACTAGCGAAAGACGTCGCTTCGTACGAAATCGCTGTAGCTATTTTGCACCCAGGACTAGTGGGAACAGAAATGATTGGGGGGCACGGAGACATTACGCCTGAGCTTGCGGCTGAAAGACTTGTGAATCGCATTGATGATTTAACAATGGAAACTAGCGGTACGTTTTGGCACTCAAATGGTGATGTGTTGCCTTGGTAACGGGTAAGGATGTGGCATTTTGAAATCAGTGGCTAGTGTTGTCGTGTGGATCTTAGTGGGGGGTGTTCTTGGTTGGACGGCTCGACCCGTTATTTACCCCATAATCATGTCGGTGATGTATGAGTCATCGGGTCAGATTGTTGAGCGCGATGCACAGGGTGAATTACCGCTGTTTTTCGAATCAAAAAGTGCGACATCTAGCATCGTATCTCGAACTACAAACCCAGGACCCAGTGCACTAGGTTTAGGATACAGTGCATTAATACCGACAATTTCACACCACATCGAACAACAACAAGTGAAACAAACGTTAGACATTTTACAAAAGAATGATGTGTATTTAGCGGATAACGACGATCTTAATCGTGCATTTCGAAACAACCTTCAGCAATTAAAAGGTCAAGAGAATTGGCAAACGTTGAGTCAGTGGGTTCGGCTTTTTTTGGAAGCAGGTTATACCGATAGTATCCTTTATAGTATGGACGCTAATATAAAACGTCATCAAGGTGAGCTTCTTGCTGCTACGCATGCATTATTTCTAGCAAAGTATTATGGCGAAACAGAAGGTGAAAGTACCAATGTGCAAACAGATATTGAGAATTTGGTCATTGATATGATGAATCAGTATCGGAAAAACTCAGCGACAATTGGTCGTAAATTAGCATTGGATGTTATGCATGTCGCAACAGAAAAACAGCCTGAAAATCCCTTGTTTGGGCTGGAGATCGCGGTGTTATACGCTGACGTCGGGGATGTTAGTTTGGCCATTGAAACGTTAAATTTCATACCTTACAGCGAAAAGTATCAAGATGCCGTTGTTGCGTTAAAGGCTCGTTTGTTAAGTGAGCTGAATAATACGGAACAGGTGACAACGGCGATCCCATTAAAACAAGTAGGTCGTCATTTTCACGTTACCGCGATCATCAATCAAGAGCGCACTTTAGATTTGCTGATTGATACCGGAGCAACCACGACGGCTTTAGGTAGGGATACGATATCTCTACTAAAAGCGGTGAATATTCTTGGTGTAAAAGAAGGTTCTGTTGCTATATCAACAGCAAACGGCGAAGCTGAAGTGGATTATTATCGTACTAACCTATTTGCAATTGGTGAATTTGCAGTCGAAGATTTCGAGTTGTTGGAAGTCGAAATGAACGGCTCACAAGGCTTGGACGGGCTGCTAGGTATGAACTTTCTCTCATTGTTTGAATTTGAGATTGATCAAACGAATAGACAGTTATTTTTAACCCCTAAAGTCAATTAGCGTTCATCAATCAACCAAACGGTTTCACGACTTACGATAGAACGATATCTTTTTATCGCTCTTTATGTATGTTCTCAACTGCTGGGTATTGGCTGTCTTCAGCCAATACCCATAAGACACTATGAAAGTACTTTAATAACAACCCTTCTATTTTGTTGGCGACCTTCAGCGGTCTGATTGCTATTAATTGCCTCCTCTTCACCCCGTCCTTTAGTTTGAACTCGACGTTCTTGAATGCCCAATTCAATTAGCTTTCTTTTGACTATATTTGCTCGCTCCAAAGAGAGATGCATATTGGATTTGGCTGACCCTACTGAATCAGTGTGTCCTAGAATTAGAATGTGATTGTCATTGTGTTTGAGATAATCATAGACCTTCTGGATCTTAACCATGTACTGTTGGCTAAGTTCGGTAGAACCCGCATTGAACTGGAAGGTAGAGGTATTGATGTCTATCCACAATGGGTCAAGCAATCCTCCTTGGCGAGTGATAGTATTAATTGCATTTGAAAGTCCTTGTGGGTCCTTTGCCAAGTGGTAATTCCATTTAGGGTTTATATTTGCAATTTTCTGTAGCTGCCTTTCAGTAACTGAATCTACCGCGTATCCAATAACTTGTAAGTTTAATTTAATGCCATATTTTCGATCTATAACCCGAGCGGCATTAACAGGGTCTCCACCACAAGTCTCCCTGCCGTCACTTAATAGTATTACCATTTTCTTGTCGACTTTATCTAGAATTTTTCCACTTAAGGTGATCGCCTCTGCTAGAGGAGTGGCACCTTTAGCATTAATGCTATTGATTCTGACAACCACATTATCAGGGTCGTTATTGTTCGGCTCAACAGCAACATCAGCTTTGCATTTAAGATATTTATTAAAGGTAACCAAAGAGGTGTTATATCTAGCTTTATCGATTTGACTGATGGTATCTACAATAGATTTTCTAGCGGTATCGAGTTTTGTTGCACCATTTTCCAATTCTAGCATGCTGCCAGAGGTGTCCAGGATAAAAAGAACGACAGGTTTATCAGAGCGGTACTCCTTTCGATGGTCTGCCTTTGTGATGGCAGAATAAACCTGCTTTGCTTCATCCATCGTTGAGTTAAGTACAGTGCATCCTTGAAGTGTCATAACCACAGTAAGAATGAGTAACGTTTTTTGCCTAAGAAAAAGATACATTGAATAATTCCTTTATTCGTTATAGATAAACAGACTGACTCGCCTATTTTGGGCTCGACCTTCGGGAGTGGCATTGTCTCCAACGGGGTATAGTTCCCCAAACCCCAGCGCAGACAGTCGATCGTTTTCAACCAAAAACGATTGATTAAGTAAGTAGCTTACGTGCTCAGCACGTGCCTGAGATAACGTCATATTGTAATCATCATCTCCGAGCGAATCGGCGTGCCCCTCAATAAATATTCGTTTTGTTTTTAACGGAGTGTTATTTAGTGCGCTGGCAATTATCTTAAGTTTATTGATCTCTCTTGGGGCCAGTTCGGTTTTCCCGGTCATAAACGAGATACTAATATCAACGCTATGATATTTTGATAACTTATTGGTAAGTTCTTCTGAGGAAAAAGGCTTGCTGAGAAGGGTTTGTAACTTGCCATCATGGTGCCTATTGTTGTTTCGTATAACACCATTCATCAGTTCTGAATCGTGTTTTTGAATAGCTGCGAGGTAAAGCTGGGATTCCCTAGGTGTAAATATATTAGGGCTGAGTGTTGTCGCTATATCGGGTGACAATTGGGTTAGCTCAAATCGACGATTGTAGCTCGACATAGGATTTGGAAGCACAACAGCATCCTGAATGATAGTACCTTTGCTTCGCGATAGTTTACCTACGGAAGTTGTCACATATTGCGCGATTTCCATTGAATCAACGATATTGTCACGATTGTAGTCAGCAGCCCCTGTTAGCCCCTTTGCAAATACATGAGTGAACAAACCATTACCCTGATAATTATCGCTGGCAGCTTGAGTAGTTTTGGCTGCGGCAAGAATTGAAATGCCTTCCTTTTTACCAAAGGGGGCTGTTGCCAGTGAACTTTTGATGCTATCTATCTCTTTTCCTGCATGGCATGTGTCTAAAATTGCCATCCTGAACACAGTAGGGATATTAAGCAATAGTTCAGAAATTTGATCTTCACCAAATCCATTTCTTATACTCTTTTTCCACTGCCTACTAAGGCTATCGACTTTTAGATCCATATCAAAATCTGAAGGCACAAAATAATACTTATTCTCAAATATCATGCCATGCGATGAGACAAAGAATATAAAATAATCGTTTGGCCTCACATTTTTTCTAACCTTACCTATTAATTTTTCAATATGTGCTTTCGTAGTTTGATCATGGCCAAGATAGTAGGGCTGAACAGATACCTTACCCTTGAACAAAGATGCCGCTTTTTCTTTAAATATTTTCTTTACAAGTCTTGCATCATTTACCGCATTTCTAAGACGGTTTTTCGGAGGCAAGTTGGGGAATTCATTAATTCCGATGGCAACCAAATGCAAAGTCCTATCAGGGAAAAATTTATTCTCTAAATTGACGGTGTTGGCAACACGATCACCACCTAATGAGGTTATTTCCACCTTTATTCTGTGCTTTCCTGATGGAACACCTAATCGATAAGTTTTTTCTTTACGTATTCGCCCTACAGGTTTTTCAGTAATCAGCTCAGCAAAAATTAGCGATCCATTGATGTAAAAATCAATACGCCCAAGGCGTTGAGAGGGATTATGATCGACAGTAACGTTAGCAATTACGTATTCTTTCTCTGTTTTGCGCACCATGTTAAGTACAACCGCCAGCTCAGTATTTTTCTCTATCCAGCTAGCCGCAAAGTTGGCAACAGCAAGAAACTTCTTCTGATCAAAACCGGTTACATGAATGACTTGAGCTTTAGTCTGAATATTGGCAAGGAAGTCCTGAAATGTATCATCTTTAAATAGAGTGTTGTCGGGTTGGCTGCTCGAATTTGGTTCATAGTTAGGATAGACACCATCACTATAAACATTAATGAGCTCATGATTTGGGTGGTTTTTAGGGTTGTATTTATGTTGAGATTCAATTTTAAGAAAATATTGATTCTGTTTTGCAAGCTGGTTTACTTCACTTAAACGTTGCTGATTATAAAAAGCATTCACTTTTTTGTGAATCAGTACGCTATATAGATATATACCCTCATTCGACAACGGTAGGCTCAGTAGGGGATTTACAGGGTTGGTGGTATCTGCTTTGTTTGTTAATTGATGGTTGTCAGGTAATTTGGTGGGAGTTTGAGCAGTGCAAGCAAAAAGAGTGGTAGCAATTATTATCAGCAGAGTGCTTGATGTTAACTTTTTCATAGATCCATTCACACATACAATGAAATAGTGAAGCCTTAATAAGGCTCTGAATATCATTTAATGGCAATGCTTAATCGAGAAAGTCTACGCGTTAGCTGACGTGATATAATGGTAAATTAGATCACCATCACTTAATCTTCCTTGATATCTTGCAGCGCTATATGATTCCGGCGGCGATTATTTCATTAAACGCCACCAATTAAAACACTTACTTGCTAGCATTAAAGCCCTTCATTTACTCGGTAATAACCACTGCCGCACCCTAATAGGGAGAGACTAAGCAAGGTTCTTACTTAAGAAAGCAGCTAAAACCGAAGCCTTTTCATACTGTTTCCGGTTTTTTGTCTGCTTTATTTCGCTATGTTCGTATTGGCGGATTTGTTTAGAAATATTCTTGATTAGGAAAATAGAATGCTGGAAATGATGCCCCTTGCACGATATACACTGCTTTTTGTAGGTATCCCCTTGTATGTTTATTCATTGTTTAGCGTAACCACTTCACTCTTACGAGCAATGTAATGAAAGCGATTCCCTAATAGTCGCTTAAGCAAGGCAGCAATTTTTGCGGTGTTGGTAACTAAGTAACGTGTGTTTGAATGAGTACCTTCAACAATACCTAGATAAATATCAGCAACACTGCTGGCGGGTAAGGTACCTTTTGTTGATGTTGTATTTTCCAATCTTGCGAGGTGGTTACTATAATCTAGGCGTGTTTTACGACCACTAAGAGTTTGTTTTAATGCTGAAAGAGCATTAGAGCGAAAGCTTGCTTCAATTGGCCCGGGTTGAATAAGGTGGACGCCAATATTATTCGGTTCTAACTCTAAACGGTAAGCGTCAACTGCTGCTTCTAACGCATGTTTTGACATGCAGTACGGGCCTCGAAAGGCTGTGGTGATAACACCCAAAATGGAGCCATTAAAAAGTAACTTACTCCCTGATGACAAAGCAGGTAATAAATGATTGGTAAGCTGGATAGGTCCGATAACGTTTATTCGATGCTGGTCTGTTAAAGCTTGCCAAGTAGTGTCTTCCATAGCAACTTGAAGCCCATAACCGGCGTTATTAAATAACGCATCGATCTGGTTATTAGCGATTTTGATAATTTCAGAAGCGGCGTGGCTAACGCTATCCTCGTCTTGTAATTCTAAGGTAACTGCAGTGGCGCCCATATCATTTAGCATGGCTACGTCACTTGGGGTGCGTGCAGTCGCAATAACCTTGTGGTCTTTTGCTAGGCTGGCTTTAACGCAGGCTAGACCGATACCTGATGATGCACCGGTGATGACAACAGTTTTCATGAAAGTCCTTATATATTTAGTTCAGTCGAGGTGACTAAAAATACCACACTGTGTAGATGATTGGTCATGTTGCTTTTAATTGTCTGTGTCTATAATCGTAGAACCAGCTGGTTTTCAGAGGCAGTTTAATGAGTTATTCGACACAAGATATTACCCAATTACAGAAATCTCTAGCACCAGAGGTATATGGGCGCTTGGATCTGAGTATTGTACCAGAACGTTTCCGTACTGAGTTAGGCGATGGCAGCGTATTACAAGGTAATAAAAAAATCCAAGCATTGCTAAATGACCCTCAGAAAGTTGAATTTTTCAGGCAGTTAACCCTTATGGGGGATCCGTTAGCGGATGCTCTCGCGGCAAGAATTCCTGAATTAGGATTTAAGAACCTTCGAGTAATGCTTGAACTTGCCGTTAAAAATGGTGTTGATAGCGTAAAAGATGCACCTCCAGAACTTATTGCATTAATGCGTTCTGTTGAACAAGAGCCTGAATGGGTTGATTGGGAGAAGATAGACTTTGGCGCGGAAAACGCTCGGCTTTTGGGAGCAATGGCTGGAGAAATAGTGGTGCGTATCGCCTTTATGATGACCTATATGAATGGTTATCAAGGGCTGCCGATGGTGATAACAGGGGCGCTTACCAGTGAGTCAGCCGCTAAACGCATGAAGGAAACCATCAGCACGTTTAAATTAGCAATTTTACCAGAGGCATTAAAGAAAGGGGGAGTTGCCTACCAGTCAGCGGTTATGGTGCGTGTTATGCACGCTATGGTAAGGATGAATTTGTTGCAACGCTCACAAGCCTGGGATTATGAGGTTTATGGTGTTCCCATACCTCAAGTTGATCAAATGGGAGCAGCCCTGGCGGTAAGTTATGCGGTATCGCTCAAAGCATTAAAGAGTGGTCGAAAATTCAATAAATATGAAGCAGCAGCGGTTGAGCAATCTCGTTACCTTGCTCATTTACTGGGTATGCATAACCAGTTTTTAAGTGACGACCCTGAGCAGATTGTCGAGACATGGCAAATGTGTCAGGCGACCTTGCGGCATAAGTTTGATGAGCGGGGAAGGGACTTAAATGATGCAACAATACATGCCTATCGCCGGAAGAATAACAGTATGTATAACCGCCTTTTTCATTTTTTAGACGTTAATGCCACGCAGTATATGTATCGTAAGATTGTTGGTAGAAAAACCGCTAGGCAAATGGGAGTTCATTCAAAAGCGTCAGATGTGATGAGTTTTGTTGCGATGTTTACCCCAGTTGCAGTTGGTTTTTCGTCAATGTTCCTGCTTAAAAAGGTGCCGGGCGGTAGAAAATTTATCGATGACATTGCAATTCACAGGGTTAAGAAGCAATTAGCCAAAGAAGGGCAGGCAGAGTATAAAACCAATGAGAAGAACTATAATTAGCTACCTGGCTGGTTGTTATTTGATCATCCGAAAGGCCAAAGTGAAGTCGGGTATAATTCTTTAGATAATTTCTTATTACTACACTAGGGCCTCTGGGCCCTATTTTACGGGGTTGTTACGGTATTATTGCGGGGTTATTACGCAACTATCGCGATACTAATGAGGCATCCCCTATAGATGGACTACAGAATGTCACCATTTTTTTGTATACTTCCTCTCGGAAATACCACAGCTCTGTTAACAAAAGGTAGCCAAAAGCCGCCTTTTTATTAATTTTTTGGTGAACCAACCTATAAAATTTGAGGAAAGCATGACAGTTCAAAAATCAAAAATCATCTACACACTTACTGACGAAGCGCCAGCCTTGGCCACTTACTCTTTATTACCTATCGTCAAAACCTTCGCCGCAGCAGCGGACATCGAAGTTGAAACCAGTGACATATCTTTGTCAGCAAGAGTGCTTGCTACTTTTCCTGAAAGCCTCTCTAAAAACCAGCAAGTGCCTGATGCGCTCAAAGTTTTAGGTGCGCTTACTCAGGAAGCGGACACGAATATCATCAAATTGCCTAACGTGAGTGCTTCTATCCCTCAGCTAAAAGTGGCAATTGCTGAACTTCAAGCTCATGGATACGATATTCCCGATTATCCTGAAGACCCGCAGAATGATGAAGAATCGGCACTTCAAGCGCGTTTTTCGAAAGTTCTTGGCAGTTCTGTAAACCCTGTATTGCGAGAAGGTAACTCTGACCGTCGAGCACCACCAGCGGTTAAGCAATATGCTCGTACTAATCCGCATTCTATGGGTAAGTGGAGCCAATCATCGAGAACCCACGTTGCTCACATGCGAAGTGGCGATTTTTATCACAGTGATATATCAGTCACGATGGATAAAGCCGATGATTTACGAATAGAGCTTGTAGAGAAAGACGGAAAAATAACCATCTTAAAAGAAAGTGTACCTGTGCTGGATGGTGAAGTGGTTGATGCCATGTTTATGAGCGCTAGACAGCTTCGGGTTTTCTTTGAAGAAGAAATGGAAGGCGCACGAAAGGGCGAGTTGTTGTTCTCGCTACATGTGAAAGCCACAATGATGAAGGTGTCTCACCCCATCGTATTTGGTCACGCGGTAACGGTTTATTTTAAAGATGCATTTGAAAAACATGCAGAGACGTTTGAGAAAATTGGCGTAAACCCCAATAACGGACTCGGTAATGTCTACGAGAAAATCAAAACATTACCTTTTTCGTTGCGTTCTGAAATTGAAGATGACCTCCGTGCTTGTTATGAATCTCGTCCTGAAGTAGCAATGGTAGATTCAGACCGAGGCATCACCAACTTACACGTACCAAGTGATGTGATTGTTGATGCGTCTATGCCTGCGATGGTTCGTGCTGGCGGTAAAATGTGGGGGACTGACGGTAAATTAAAAGATACCAAAGCGGTCATACCTGATAGCTGTTATGCCACCATCTACCAAGAAATTATTAACTTCTGTAAGCATCACGATGCATTTGACCCAACAACGATGGGCACTTGCCCGAATGTTGGCCTGATGGCTCAAAAAGCAGAAGAATACGGATCTCATGATAAGACATTTGAATTACCTGCAGATGGTATTGTTCGTGTAGTTGATAGTAGCGGTACAGTATTGCTACAGCACGATGATGTTGAGAAGGGTGATATTTGGCGTATGTGTCAGGCCAAAGATGCACCCATTCAGGATTGGGTGAAGTTGGCGGTAACGCGTGCACGCGCGAGTGGCATGCCGGCTATTTTCTGGCTTGATGAGAATCGTGGGCATGATGCACAGATGATCAAAAAGGTAGAAAAGTACCTTAAAGATCACGATACAACAGGCCTACTAATTCGTATCATGACCCCTGATCGCGCTATTCGTTACACGATGGAGCGCCTTAAGCGAGGTCAAGATACTATATCGGTTACTGGTAACGTATTGCGTGATTATCTAACGGATTTGTTCCCGATTCTTGAGTTGGGTACCAGTGCAAAAATGCTATCTATCGTGCCTTTAATGGCTGGTGGTGGTTTGTTTGAGACGGGCGCAGGTGGTTCAGCGCCTAAGCATGTCCAACAGTTTGTGGAAGAAGATCACTTGCGTTGGGATTCTTTGGGTGAGTTTTTGGCACTTGCGGTATCGCTAGAAGACGTAGCAGACAAAACCAATAATGCTAAAGCAAAAATCCTGGCTGATACGCTTGATCTGGCGACAGGAAAGCTGCTTGAAAACGGTAAGTCTCCTTCACGTAAAGTGGGGGAGATTGATAACCGAGGTAGTCACTTCTATTTGGCGCTGTATTGGGCAGAAGCTCTCGCAACCCAAACTGAAAATGCCGAGTTACAGTCTGCTTTCAAGCAATTAGCGAAAGATCTTGCTGATAACGAACAAGCCATTGTTGCTGAGTTAAAGGCTGCTCAAGGGCAACATGTAGATCTAGGTGGTTATTATCAGCCTGATGTTGATAAAATCACTAAGGCTATGCGACCTAGTGGAATCTTAAACGGGTTGATTGATGCCTCTGTCTCATAATGAATAGTTAGCTTTATTCGTTATACAAAACCCAATACGGCGATGCTGTATTGGGTTTTTTGTTTTATAATACGACCAATTTTCTCATCTCTTACTTAATAGGGCGTGATTTTGAACTGGATTACTGAAACACCTTCTGCTGATTGCACTCAGCATACTAGCGTTTGTACCGATGTTGTAGAGCGGGATGTTCAGGCCGCCGTTGATGCTTGTGCGGAGTATGCATTTACGTTGTTGGATGAAAATATTACGGATAACGCAATGTATTGTTTGTTTATCTGGGATTCTGAAAAGAATGCTTTAACCATTGTTGTGACAGATGAAACAAAGAAACTGGATGGCAAACACCGTGTCACCATGGGGTTCTCTGCATTTCCTGCAATTGATGGCGAAGAGCCCGCAGATACGGTTAAGTACTGGATAACGGATTATTTAACTACATGCCCGTCGTTTCTGGCATTCTCGTTGTTAGCAGGTTTTGTCCGAGCAGAGCGTGACCGCGTGGAGTTGATGTAAGCTTAGTTAGGTGTTTCACAACCCGTGTTTGTTCTATTTTCCTTGAGGAGTAATACCGTTTGAAAATTGTTATTGTTATTGTCGCTATTGTTTTGATTTTTCTTTTTGTGCGTAATTCTACGAGCACTAAAAAAGCCGCTGCTGAAAACTTAGAAAAAGGTGCCACTTATCTTGAGGATAACAGCACGGTAATTGGTGTGAAAACCACTGAATCTGGCCTGCAATACCTGGTATTGCAAGAAGGTACAGGTACTGAGCATCCTGGGGCAACTGACCGAGTGAAAGTGCATTACCACGGAACGCTTATTGATGGGACGGTATTTGACAGCTCAGTGGATCGTGGTGAGCCGATTTCCTTTGGGTTAAATCAGGTTATTAAAGGCTGGACGGAAGGGCTTCAGTTGATGGTTGTTGGTGAAAAAACTCGGCTATTTATCCCAAGTGAGTTGGGGTATGGCAATCGCCCTTCAGGAAAAATTGGACCTGGTTCTACGTTGATATTTGATGTGGAATTGCTCGGTATTAATGAATAACCTTTCCCCTTATAGGATGTAGGGCATACCCAATACGCTAATTGACCAAAATCATGACCGCATAGTTTTATTTGGTTGTTTCGGTCATTGAGTTAGAAAAAATGATTGTGTTAACGTATCAAACAAGCGTTTAAATAGTCATTGTTGAAAGGTATCCCTATGTCGGAACAAACAGCGGATTTATTGTTTGATTTAAATCTCACGGAAGAGCAGCGCATTATGCGTGAATCCCTGGCTCGATTTTCAGATGTTGAAGTGGCAAGTATTTCTCGTCAGGCAGATGAAGCGGGTCAGGCCCCTAAAGGGTTTTACGATAAAACCGCAGAGCTAGGACTGTCCTTATTAAGTATCCCTGAAGCCTACGGTGGCGCAGGTATGCCCCGTTCCGTTCTATCAAATATGTTAAATGCAGAAGATCTCGGTAAAGGTGATATGTCCTTGGCCTTAGGGTCATTAACCCCCTTGTCTTTCGTTAATATGTTATTGGATTATGGGACTGAGGATCAGCAAGAAAAATACCTTAGCGTTATTGCTGATGAGACGTTTAAAGTGGCGACAGTGGCATTGATGGAGCCTCGTGCAACGTTTGATGCAACTTCTTCAAAGACAGCATCTATCGAAACGACTGCTGTATTGTCTGGATCAGAATATGTGTTGAATGGTGAAAAATCCATGGTGGCATTGGCTGAAGATGCACTGCACATTCTCGTTGTAGCACGATGTGAAGGCAATATTGGTGCATTTATTGTTGATAAGGGTGCAAAAGGGCTAACGATTGAGAAAGAAACCTTTATGGGGCTGCGTCCACTGAGTTTGCATCGAGTGGTGTTAAGTAGTGTCGCTGTGAATGTTAATGCGCGTTTAGGTCAAGAATCTCAGCCTTTCGATGTCCAGCGATTGGTCGATTTGGGCAGTATAGGTTTGTCTGCTGTGGTGGTAGGTTGTTGCCAGGCGGTTGTTGATTACGTTATTCCTTATGTGAACGAGCGAGTGGCATTTGGTGAGCCTATTTCCAATCGTCAGTCTGTTGCATTTATGGTTGCTGATATGGCGACCGAGCTAGAAGCGATGCGATTGATGGTTTATCGCGCTGCATCAAGAGCGGAGCAAGGATTAGATTTCCATAAAGAGGCTTATCTTGCCAGAGTGCTAGTTGCGGAAAGAGCAATGGAAATCGGGACGAATGGTGTTCAATTGTTAGGAGGACATGGCTTTACCAGGGAGCACCCAGTTGAACTTTGGTATCGAAATTTACGTGCGATGGGTATCTTGCAGGGCGTAGCGATTGTTTAAGTAGCCGTATTTAACGACGCTTCTAAGCGTAGTTTGATGATTGTTATGAAAGTCATGATTGTTATGAAAGTCATGAAAGTCATGAAAGTTATAAAAGATTGTAGAGAGAAACCTAATGATAAATTTAGAACTTCCTAAAAAGATTAAAAATGCAGAATTCATGGCTCACCAAATGGCCGTATCTGTATTTCGCCCCATCGCCAGAAAATACGACACCATCGAGCACTGCGATATTCCGAAAGAGTTGATTCCTATAGGGCAAATGTTATCGGCGACAACAGGGCAGCTTGGTTCAAGTGGTTCTAGTCGCGGAGAAGAGGTTAAAAATGGCGGTAACATGCAAGCTATCGTTGGCACCACTGAAATGGCGTGGGGTTGTTGCGGTCTCATGCTGTCGATACCTGGAATGGGCCTAGGTAATGCTGCTATTTCTGCGGTAGGTTCTCCTGAGCAAAAAGAGAAGTTTGGAAAGCTGTACTGTGCAATGGCGATTACTGAGCCTAATTGTGGTTCGGACTCTGCCGCTGTGCAGACTACGGCAAAACTGGACGGTGATGAATGGATACTCAATGGCGAGAAGATTTTTGCAACTGCCGCTGATCGAGGGGATGCCGTTGTAGTATGGGCAACGTTGGATAAGTCCATCGGAAAAGCCGCGATTAAATCATTTCTAGTTGAGAAAGGTACCCCAGGAATGTCGGTTGTTAGGGTAGAGGATAAACTCGGATTACGGGTGTCGGACACAGCCGCCTTGTTATTTGATAACTGTCGAATACCGAAAGAAAATATCATGGGTGACCCAGAAATTGCAGATACTGAAGCGGCGAGAAAGAAAGCTTTTGGTGGTGTGATGCAAACCTTTGATAATACTCGCCCACAAGTGGCTGCAATGGCTCTGGGTGTGGCACGAGCTGCCTTAGAATTGGCATTGGAGCTGTTGGAAAAAGAGCACGTTAAGCCAGAGTACGATAAGAGTTTGTTTAATAGCACGGCGCTAGAAGCAGAACTGTATAAAATGGAAGCAAATCTAGAAGCATCACGGTTGCTAACGTTAAAGGCTGCCTGGATGGCGGATAATAAAATCCCGAATTCCAAAGAAGCGTCTATGTGCAAAGCGAAAGCTGGGCGTGTAGCGAATGCTGTTACTCTGCGGTGTGTAGAAATCTGTGGGACGCTGGGGTATAGCGAAAACAACTTGTTAGAGAAGTTTGCTAGAGATTCAAAGATACTGGATATCTTTGAAGGGACACAACAAATACAGCAACTTATCGTGGCTCGCCATGTGTTAGGTAAGTCTTCCAAAGACCTTAAATAAAGGCTGTTGTGGGGACAGATAGTGTGATTTATTGCACTATCTGCTCCGTTATCTGTCATGTTATCTGGCGGCCTTATCCGTTTTTTGCATCATCACGCACCTAATTGAACTTGTTAGAAATTTTTAGTGTTCAAGCATAAAAAATATAACGCTTCTCAGGCATCTTTATATTCCTAGCCTATACTGAGATTTCTAATAGAAATCTATCAGTCTTCATATTAAATATAAAAATAAGAAAAGTAATAATTTATGGAACTATTGCCGAAGTTACATTCGCTCGTGTCGGATACGTTGCAAGATGTATTTTCAATGCATGAAGGTTTGCACAAAGCGTCACTGTACGTGTTGTCAGATGATGAGCTGACGGAGTTTGTTCGTTACAGTGACAGTTATTCCATTACTGTTGTTCGTTCAGACAATAGGGATATAACAACCGCATCCCCATGGAAGGTCCTTAACGATGTGGCAACGATTAACACGACGCTGTGTTTGAGTGAATGCCAATCGGTAGTTGACCCCTATATTCAATCTAACAATATTAATAGCTTTGTGTGTGCTCCTGTATGCAAGTTGGAGAATATCCAATTATTTTTGTGGTCTGACAGTACGGTAAAAACAGTGGTGTTTTCGGACTATGACGAACAACAAATAAGCCGTTGGGCGGAAGACTTTCAGTCTACGATAAATGAGCTTAGTGAATCTGAAAATACATCGGTAGTGGATGCAGTTAGTGTATTGGTCGATAACAAAGGAAGTGTCAGCGCGCTGCCTGCTGGGCAAAATACAGGAGACTCTGGGGTGAAAGCATTAGCAGAATCTGCAGTTCGTATTGAGGGTTTGGAGGCAGTTGAAACACATCTTCGCATCTACGAGCGGGCAGTGAAGGCAACGAATTCTGGCGTCACAATTACCGATGCTCGTTTACAAGATTACCCAATTATCTATTGTAACCCAGCGTTTGAAAAAATGACGGGTTATAGCTTTGCGGAAACCGTTGGGCGTAATGCGCGTTTCCTTCAAGGTGATGAGAATGAGCAGTCAGCCCTACAAACTATTCGTGAAGCGTTAGATAAGGGAACACACTGTAAGGTAACGCTAAGAAACTATAAAAAAGATGGGGCGCTATTTTGGAATGAATTAACGCTATCGCCCATTATAGATAGCGATGGTTTTCTCACCCATTATATTGGCATTCAAAATGATATTACTGCAAGAGTGGATGCAGAGCGAAATCTTTTGGATGCGAAAGAGCGCGAGCTAAAAGTGCCTAAGTTGTTAGCGCAAGCCGCTTCGTTGGCGAATGTCGTTGGTTGGCAGTTTGATTTAAACAGTGGTCAGATGTTAGTGGTGGGAAATGTGTATGGTTTGATCCATCAACGGGATGAGAACATAATGACACCAAGCCATTTGTTTGATTGTGTATTGCCGTCACACGTTGAATCCGCGGTCGATAATTTAGACTCTGCGTTAGCAGGGGATATTGAGCTTAATCGCGTGTTACCGGTGTGTGTAGAGAGCGGCCAAGAAAAAAGGATCCACTATATCGCCAAATTATTTCCTACTGGGGTATCCAGAGATGGTGGCCCTTGTTTGGCCGGAACCTTGCAAGATGTAACTGACTTTACAAGTACTTTTGTCGAGTAGCATCTACAAACTTAACGGTAGATGTATCTAGTGAGGGGGTATTTGTCGATCTTACGATTGTCTCGCTATTACCATCTTTAAGGCGTTTTCTAGCCGTTTTATGTATGGAGTTCTGAATAAAAAATTACATGTTGATGATATCGCATTCTTGTATCACGCCTGTAAATCAGAGCTCTTATTCTCATGGATGAAGTCACGTTATTTCCAATCAACAATAAAGTTAGCCCTGCTGAAACCTCGATTATACGCTGCGTATTGATTTTTTAATGTTTGCGTTTTTTGTATAGATATATCTATAGGGCAATTTTTTAGTTGTGCCATAGTTAATTGCACAGCGGAGGATATCCTAGGTAATTGTGAAAAGTGAAAAGTGAAAAGTGAAAAGTGAAAAAATATAGGGAATTAGAAATTTAAAAGAAAGGCTTCCTATATGAAAATAACTGTGGAGGTAGTGTTCTTATTGAATGACGTCAATTGAATTATATGAATGCTAGGGCGAAATTAGATGAAAATATATTGGGAGGGGTACTATGAGAAAGAGTAATGTAATGTCTGTGATTATGTTCTTTCTTTTGTTTTCCATTTGTGGCTACGTATTTGCTGTGGATGTCCGTATAGATGGTTTTGCCTCTTTTGTTGGGGGTAAAGTATTGGATGATGAAGAGGGTGGTCTATTTGGTTATTCAGAGGAAGATATTACGTTTAAGACTGATTCTCTTTATGGGATTCAGTTTCATGGGGTTATAGAAGATGATTTATCTGTTACCGCACAAGTTGTAGGGCGGGGAGAGGACTCTTATAGTGCCGAGTTTGAGTGGGCTTTCGCTACGTACCAGGTAAATGAGGAGTGGCGGGTGAGCGTTGG